>NZ_JBQKFF010000002.1:0-254622 GCF_052119445.1 Anaerofustis sp. LCP19S3_F7
TGCTGCTGTTAATGTTGTTTTTCCGTGGTCTACGTGACCGATTGTACCAATATTTACATGTGGTTTAGTTCTTTCGTATTTTTCTCTTGCCATTTTTATCTTTCTCCTTAAAAATTTAATTATTAATTGTTTAAAATAGCTTATTTACATCAAGTCAATAATACTAAATATTATTATTTATGTCAACGTTTATTAAACAATATTTATTTTATGATATACCTTTTTACCCTTCTTTATTATCATTTCATTATTGTTAAAATCTTCCATTGTTATGGCTTTGTTTACGTCTGTTACTTTTTCATCATTTACGCTGACTCCACCTTGTTTAATAAGTCTTCTTCCTTCGCTTTTTGAAGGGATTAATTTTGCTTTTAACATTATGTCAAGTAGGGTAGGTTCTTCACTTAATTCATCATTTGTAATATCTGTTGAAGGCATGTTTTCACTGCTTACGCCTCCTTTGAAAAGTGCAGTTGCAGCTTCTTTTGCCTTGTCGGCTTCTTCTTTACCATGAACAAGTTCTGTTAATTCATATGCTAATATTTCTTTAGCTTTATTAAGTTCGCTTCCTTGCCATTTTTCCATTTCTTTGATTTGTTCAAGAGGAAGGAATGTAAGCATTTTTAAGCATTTGATAACATCTTCGTCCGCAACGTTTCTCCAGTACTGATAAAAATCAAATGGAGATGTTTTGTTTTTATCTAACCATACGGCACCTGATGCTGTTTTACCCATTTTCTTTCCTTCTGAGTTTAGAAGAAGAGTAATTGTCATTGCATAAGCATCTTTGCCAAGTTTTCTTCTGATAAGTTCGGTTCCGCCAAGCATGTTGCTCCATTGGTCGTCTCCGCCAAATTGCATATTACAGCCATAATCTTTGTATAGTCTGTAAAAGTCATAGCTTTGCATTATCATGTAGTTAAATTCAAGGAAGCTTAAGCCTCTTTCCATTCTTTGTTTATAACATTCAAATGATAACATTCTGTTAACGCTGAAATGAGAACCTATATCTCTTATGAAATTTATATAGTTTAAGTCTCTTAACCAATCGGCATTATTTACCATTAATGCTTTACCCTCAGAAAAATCAATAAACCTGCTCATTTGTTGTTTGAATTTTTCGCAGTTTTCGTTTATTGTTTCAACGCTCATCATTTGTCTTAAATCAGTTCTTCCTGATGGGTCGCCAATCATACCGGTACCGCCTCCTACAAGGGCGATAGGTTTGTTTCCTGCCATTTGAAGTCTTTTCATTAGGCAAAGAGCCATAAAGTGTCCTACATGAAGACTATCTGCTGTTGGGTCAAATCCTATATAAAAAGTGGCTTTTCCGTTATTAATAAGTTCTTTTATTTCTTCTTCATCGGTTACTTGGGCGATTAAACCTCTTTCAACCAGTTCTTCGTATAAAGTCATTTTCTTTTCTCCTTAATATGCTCTTGCAAAGTATGCAAGTTTATCTGCTTTTTTACCACAGCATACGCATTTATCACTTCCGATATCTTCTTGTTTGAAAGGTACACATCTTAGTGTTGCGCCTGTTTCTTCTTTGATTTTATCTTCGCATTCTCTGCATCCACACCACATAGCTTTTACAAAACCAAGAGATTCACTTTGAACTTTTTTGAATTCGTCCATATCTTTTGCAACTTTTGTATGTTCTTCTCTGTGTTTTAAAGCTTTGTTAAATAGATTTTGTTGTATTTCTTCAAGAAGTTCTTTTACTTTTGTTTCTACTTCATCAAGAGAAACAGATATTTTTTCTGAAGTATCTCTTCTTGCAATTACACATTGACCATTTTCAATATCTTTAGGTCCGATTTCAATTCTTACAGGAACACCTTTCATTTCCCATTGATTGAATTTCCAACCAGGTGAATATGAGTTATTATCATCAAGTGTTACTCTATAATCTTTTAATCTTTCTTTTAATTCGTTAGCTTTGTCAAGTACACCTTCTTTATGTTGTGCAATAGGAATGATAACAACTTGTGTTGGTGCAATTTTTGGTGGAAGTACTAATCCGTAATCATCACCGTGAACCATTATTATTCCACCGATTAATCTTGTTGATACTCCCCAAGATGTTGAGTATGCATATTGTTCTTTTTCTTCTTTATTTAAAAACTTAATCTCGAAAGCTTTAGCAAAGTGATCTCCAAGGTTGTGGCTTGTTCCGCTTTGAAGAGCTTGTCCGTCATGCATTAATGCTTCGATTGTGTAGGTAGCATGAGCACCGGCAAATTTTTCTTTTTCAGATTTTTGACCTACAACAACAGGCATTGCAAGGTAATCTTCACAGATTTCTCTGTAAATATCAATCATTTTTAAAGTTTCTTCTTGTGCTTCTTCAAAAGTTGCGTGAACTGTATGACCTTCTTGCCATAAGAATTCGCTTGTTCTAAGGAATGGTCTTGTTGTTTTTTCCCATCTTACAACGTTTGCCCATTGGTTATATAGGAAAGGAAGTTGTCTATAAGATTTTAACCATTTTGCATACATGCTACAAATGATTGTTTCACTTGTAGGTCTAACGCATAATCTTTCTGCTAATTCGTTTTCTCCTCCGTGTGTTACCCATGCAACTTCAGGTGCAAATCCTTCAACGTGTTCTTTTTCTTTATTTAAAAAGCTTTCCGGGATAAGTAACGGGAAATACATATTTTGATGTCCTGTTTCTTTAAATCTTTTATCAAAAGCTTGTTGAATGTTTTCCCATAGTGCATAACCATAAGGACGAATAACCATAAATCCCTTTACGGGGGCATAGTCTACCATTTCCGTTTTAGTTATTACATCTGTGTACCAACGAGCGAAATCTTCACCCATTGGGGTTATAGCTTCTACTTTCTTTTTCTTACCCATTTTCTTTTTCTCCTACATTTTATAATTTTAATCAATTAAATATTATAGCATAAGTATTTATAAAATGCACCATAATTTACTTTTAAAAACCATGAAATAAACATTATTTCTTCCTTTAATGTTTTATATTTTAAAATTAATGAAGTGTATGTATGATAAGACATTTTACATTTGATATTTTTATATGTTTGATTATATTTGCATATTGGTCTTTACCTATTTATATGTTATTTAACTAAAAAGGAAAAGGAGAGGCTTAATAATCCTCTCCTTTTAAAAATTGTTCTTTTGTTAATATTTTATCGTTATCTTTTTCGTTTTTAATATTATGATTGTTGTTATTTTTTATTATGACTTCTCTTACAGTATCGTCATTATTTACAATTACTTTTTTCTTTTCCATTTTTCTGTTCCTCTTTCTTTTTTTATGTCTTTTATTATGTACGTTTGATAAATTCAAATTCTCATCATTTTGAATATTATTCTCATTATTTAATTTTCTTCTTTTCATTTTTTCTACCTTGACTTGTTTTTCTTTACATAAGATTTTAAAAGAGAAAGAACTCTTTCAAATTGTTCCTGCTCTTTCTTTGGTAGTTTTTCCTTGTATTCGAGAATTACTCTTGCTTTTTCTTCGTTGCTTAAATTTGATAAATCTCCGTTTTCTTTTAAAAACTGTCTAAATTTCGGAGCGTATTCTTCTTCAAGTCTTTCTGCCTTTTCCATTACTCCTTTTCTGTTTGCTTCATCTTTTAACTTTTCAAAAGAACTTTCGTTGATATTTAGGCTGTTTGCCATATTTATCATTTTTGAAACATCTTTTTCTTTCAAGTTTTAAACCTCCTTTAATTTTAATTTTGAAATAACTTTAATTATTTCATCACACAATCTTATATAGCCGCGTACTATGAATTAGGAGCTTAAAAAAGCACCTATTAAAATCTATTACTCGGAGGTAATTTATATGTGTAATTTTTTAGATGATTGCTCTTGTGAATGTTTATTAATGTTTTTCTTACTTTTGGTAGTTTTATTTAATGATTGTGAAATGTTCGGCGACGACCCTTGTTCATTACTATTCTTCTTCTTACTATTAATCGTTTTATTTACTGAATAATCAGCTGATAGATATCTTTATCCTATTAATATAAAGGAGGTACTTTCTTTTGAAAGGTAATTTTTTGGATTGTTTGTGTGAAGATGATAATTTAATAATTTTAATCATCCTTGCAATGCTATTTTTATGCGGCGATAATAATAATGATTGTGGCTGCGGGGGCGGTTTCCTAAGAGGCATATTTGATGGAAACAACATAATTCTTATTATTTTAGTATTATTTTTACTTTTCTGTGATGATGAGTGTTAAAAAAAGGGGCCTTGGCCCCTTTTAAAGGAGATTAAATATGGATAGCCCAAAAAACATATCATTTGGTGAAATCCTGGTTTTAATTTTGCTTTATTCTGCATTTGGGGGTGGAAACAATACATCTTACGTAAAAGCAAAATATGTAATTGAAAATTCCAGGGATAATGACAGTTCTATTCAAGCTACAAATAAATACCATAAAAACAAGCATTTATTTACAGATAATTTTAATATACATAATGTGCGAAAAAAGCTGAAATATGTGGATAATTATTTTTCTCATGCACAAAATATAAAAAATAAAACTTTGAGGATAAAAAAAGAGGGAAAACAAGGAACAAATAAATTTTTAATGGAAAGTTTAAAACATTCTCTCGGAAGTGATTTTAATAAAATAGAATCAATGATAAATATGCTTCCTTTGCTTAGCAGTATGGGAGAATTAAAAAATGTTTTTCTTCCTGAAAATATTGATAAAAATGAAAATGAAAAAATTAATGTTTTAGCTGAGCACAATAATAAAGAAAAAGATTTTAAAGGAAATAAAGATTTTGAAAATATTTTGGAGCTTGTTGATTTGCTTTCCTAAAGACATTGCTTGCAATGTCTTTTTTATATTTTACTTTACTATACTATACTTTACTTTTCTTTACTTTTCTTTACTTTACTTTGTTGAAAACTGCATGCAAATTTTAACATATTGCATGCAATTTCGGTAAAACTGCATGCAAAAAGGCTAAATTTGAAGTATTTAAAATTATCGGTAAAATGGATAAATATTATTATATTACCGTAAAATTGTTATTTTTTTAGATTAGCACCGAATATTCCTCCTACGGCACAAAGAAGAATAAATAAAGGTATTTTTAAAAGAAAATTAAAAAAGTTAAAATTACCTTGATTAAGAAAAATATTTAAAACAAGCATAATAAAAAGAAAAATTATACCATTTAAAATACCGTATAGATAACCGTTTTTTGATACGTTTTTTCCTGCGTAAAGACTTGAAATAAACAGCCCCAAATTAAGTAAAATATAAAGTCCCCCTGATTCCACACTTACGGGGAAATCAAAAAAATACATAAAAAGAGAAAATACAAAAACACTGATAACGCAGAATACACACCCTATCATTACTCCATTTAGAAGTTTTTTTATGTTGTTGTTTTTTGTCATGATTTTTAATCCTTTCGTATATTTTATATTAAATATTTATTATTTTATTTTTTAATTCATTACAATATTTGTTTATTATATGTTAAAATTTATTTATATTTTTTAGGGGTTTTAGAATTGGAATATAAAATTTTTAAACAAAAAAGTTCAGAAAACATAAATTATGATTTTATAGAAAATTTAAAAGAACAATTTGATATATCTTATTTGAGTGCTCTTTTGCTTAACATGAAAGGGTTTACTACATTTGGAGAAGTTGAAACTTATCTAAATCCTAAAATTGAAGACTTGTATGATCCTTTTATGTTTAAGGATATGAAAGTATTCATGGAAAGATTAAAGAGAGTAATTTTAAATAATGAGAGCGTTGTTATATTTTCAGATTATGACTGTGATGGGGTAACTTCAAGCATAATACTTTATAAAATTTTGACTTTTATGAAAATTAACGTGCAAATAGTTATACCAAACAGGTTTACAAACGGTTATGGATTAAATACCGAAAGTATTGAAAAAATAATTTCAATTAAGCCTGATTTAGTTATTACAACTGATAACGGAATTACGTCTGTTAAAGAAGTTGAAATTTTAAAAAGTGAAGGTATTGATGTTGTTATTACCGACCATCATACTCCGCCAAAAGAACTCCCAAAGGCTTATGGGATAATAAATCCTAAAGTTGAATCAGATAATTATCCTTTTAGTGAACTATGTGGGGCAGGGGTTGCATTTAAAATAGCTCTTGGAATAAAAAAATATTTTGAGCTTGATTATGATATAAATGAAATTCTTATTTTTGC
The DNA here is from genome assembly GCF_052119445.1 of Anaerofustis sp. LCP19S3_F7. Lineage (NCBI taxonomy): Bacteria > Bacillati > Bacillota > Clostridia > Eubacteriales > Eubacteriaceae > Anaerofustis > Anaerofustis sp. LCP19S3_F7. Next base: position 6,209 of record NZ_JBQKFF010000002.1, read on the forward strand.
AATGGTTGGAACAATAGTCGATATAGTTTCTTTAACAAGTGAAAATAGAATAATAGCATCTCTTGGATTAAAAGCACTAAGAAGTACTAAAAATAAAGGGCTTGTTTCTTTAATAAAAAAAGCTGATTTGAATATAGATAATATAAACTGTGGTAATATAAGTTTTCAAATAGGTCCGAGAATAAATGCTGCCGGCAGACTTATTGATGCAAATCTTGCTTGCAAGCTTTTCTTAACGGATGATGACAGCGAAGTAGATATGCTTTCTTCCAAATTGTGTGAATTAAATAATGAACGAAAAGATATCGAAGAGGAAATATTTTCTAAAAGTGAAGAGTACATAGAAAAAAATGACCTTTTAAATAATTCCCTTATTTTATTTATTTTAGGTGAAGATTTTAATGAAGGGGTTATGGGTGTTGCTGCAAGTAAAATACAGGAAAAATATAACCGTCCTGTTGTGATTATGACAAAATCAGAAGAGGGAGTTATTAAAGCTTCATGTAGAAGTATAACAGGTTTTAATATATTTGATTGTTTGAATGAAAGCAGGGATTTATTTATAAAATTTGGCGGTCATTCTGCTGCTGCGGGATTTAGCATAAAAGATGAAAGTCTTGAAATACTTATAAAAAAATCTAACAATTATGCAAAAGAAAAGAAAATAGAAAATCTATTTTATAAAAGAGTATATTATGATACAACTGCAATACCATCTAATTTGAATATTCCATCAGCTATGGAGCTTGAAAGGTTTGCTCCTTTTGGAATCGGTAACTCAAGAAGTGTGCTTTGCCTTAGAAATGTGGTAATTAACAATGCAAGGGCAATAGGTAAAAATTTTGACCACTTAAAATTAAGTATTTTATATAACGGGAATTATTATGATGCCATAGGTTTTTCTATGGGCCACTATGTAAATGAGTATGATTTTACAAAGACCTTTGATATTGTGTTTAATTTATCTATAAATTCATATAAGGGAATAGAAAAACTTCAGTTTGAGCTTAAAGATATTGATTATCACGATATTAATTTAAGGGATTTTGACAAAGCTAATTATTATTACTTTATAAATAATCTTAAATTAAAAGAATATTTTTATCCATGTGAAAATGCTTTAGAATATCCTTTTGAAACAGCTATCGAAGAATATAAAGATAAAGTGTTTGTAGTATATTCTAAAGATACATTTATTAGACTTAATAAATTTTTAAAGTATAAAAAATATGATTATAATATTTCTTATAATAAATTAAATAAGATAGAAGGAAAGATTAATATTTTAGTTTTACCTATAGAAAATATAGGTGAAGATGTTATAATACTTGACAGACCTGAGTTTAACGATTTTGACAATGATGTATTTGAAAATACTTCATATAAATATTTGAAAACATCAAGGAATTTAAAAAGTGTAAGAATTACAAGAGAATTTTTCTTATATTTGTATAAGAAATTTAAGATATTGATGTATACTACAAATGATATTTATGAATTTATGGAAAACATTAGGAATGAAAGTGATGTTGAAATAAATTATTTCACTGTAAGGCTTGCACTTGATATAATGAAAGAAATGAATATATTGAATTATTCTCTTAAAAATGATAAACTTAGTCTGTCGTTTAATAAGATAACAAAAAAATCAGATATAAATAATACGAATATAATGAAAAAATTAAATTTTAGATTGGGGAGATATTAATGGATTTAAAGAGTAAAATTAGAGTAATTGAAGATTTTCCAAAGGAAGGAATAAGTTTTAAAGATATTACAACACTTGTAAAAGATAAAGATGCTTTAAAAGAAACAATAGATAGACTTTGTGATTACATTCCAAATGATGTCGATTTAATTGTAGGACCAGAATCAAGAGGTTTTATTTTCGGAACTGCAGTAGCTTATAAAATAGGAGCAGGTTTTGTTCCTGTAAGAAAGCCTGGTAAATTACCTGCTGAAACATTAAGTTATACTTATGATCTTGAATATGGCACTGATACAATCGAAATTCACAAAGATGCTATAAAAAAAGGTGATAAAGTTGTAATCATAGATGACCTTATTGCAACAGGTGGAACTTTAGAAGCGAGTGCAAAAGCTGTTGAAATGCTTGGGGGAGAAGTTGTTTCAATAGTTGCATTAATGGAACTTACAGGTTTAAATGCAAGAGATAAATTAAAAGCATACGATGTTCATACATTGGTTGAATATGAATTTTAAATAGGAAGTGAGTTTTATGGATTATTTTATGATGTCGCCACAGATTCTTAATTCAATATATTTGGGTTGTGTATATGTGGCTTTGGTTGGAATAATTATTTTTGCCTTACTTAAAATAAGAAGAATAAAAATAAATAAGGGTAAACCGAATTTAGATGAAAATATAGTTCAAAATAACAATCCTTCAATTTTAACCTTAAGTTCTAATAAGTTAAGTACATCTTTAACCGTAAGATACTTTTCTATTTTTACTATATCAGGTTTCTTGCTTGTATTTGGATTTATGGGAATGCAGACACTTAAAAATAACATTACAATGAAACCAAGTTTTGTTATAAGTGTACTGCTTGGTTTTACAGGACTTGTTATTTTTGCTCTTGTTGAATATGCTGTTGATTTAATGGTTAAACATGATGCAATTTTCTCTGCAAATACTGTTGGTTTAGAAGCTTTAGTTTATAAAGATATAAAAGCCAAAAAAGGCGGTACGGGAAAAGTAAGACTTTCAATAAATGATAAAGTTGTTGAATTTGATGCCGTAACAAATGCTGAAGTAACCTTGAGAAAAGGTGCAAAAGTAACTATAACAAATTCGTTAAGCGATACCAGTGTGGTGGTAGAATAAAAAAACGCCTTTTTAGGCGTTTTATTTTTTTAATAAATAAATATATTCATGTTCTTTTCTTTTTATTATTTCTGATATTTCCTTTATATATATATTTGTATCTTTTGTTGTATCGACTCTATATGTTTTATCTTCATTTTTTACATATACTTTTCCTGCCCCACCGGCTCCAATAGCAATTACACTGCTTTTATTTTTCATTGTTTTTATGTTGTATATACATTCTTTGCCTTTTTTTGCAAATCCAACATTTTCTCCCATACATAAACTTTGCTTTTGTTTGTATAAATAGTATGGATTATATTTATTTTCTTCAAGCAAATCAAAGCATTTCTTTTGGATAGAATAAAAATTTTCATTTTCAAATTTTATATGTTCTAATTCGCTTGCTCTTTTAAGTGCGAGTGTATGTATTGTTATATTATCTGCATTTAAATCTACAAGTGTCTTTACTTCATCAAAAAAGGATATAATATCTTCTTTGTTTAGTCCCATGATTAAGTCGCAGTTAGTAATAAAGTCGTATTTTTTTATAAGTTCAAAAGATTTAAAGAATTCTTCTTTTTTTATTCCTCTGTTACATAAATTTAAAACATCTTCATTAAATGACTGCGGGTTTAAGCATATTCTTTTTACGTTGTTTTTTTTTAATATTTTTAATTTTTCATCTCTTACGAGGTCTGCTCTTCCAAGTTCAAAAGTAAATTCAATATCAGTATTTATATATTTATTTATACTTTCCATTAACATTTTAAGATTATATTCATTTAGTATTCCCGGAGTACCTCCTCCTATATATATGGAGTCTAGTTTGGTTTGTGTTTTATCTAAAATGTTGCTTATGGATTTTATTTCTTCTATTAAGTATTTTGTATAATCTGTTAGAATGCTGTTTTCTTCTTTTAATATTGTTGAAGGGAAAGAACAATAAGAGCATCTTTTAGGGCAGAAAGGAATATGGATATATAAACTTGCCAAATCATCGTTTATAAGTTCTTTTTGTGTTTGTTTTGTTTTAATTAATAGTTTTATTTTATCTTCCCTTACAAAATAGTATTTTTTTAGAATATGTATTATTTCTTCTTTCGATTTGTCTTTATACATATTTAAAATGTTAATGGGTTTTACTCCTGTTAAAACTCCATAAGGGAATGATTTTTTTGTTTCTTCTTTTAAAACTTTATAAACAAGTCTTTTGGTGGTATTTTTTTCAGATATTTTAATTTCTTCTTTATAGATATTGTTTTTATACTCTAAATAAATAAAATTACCCTTTGAGTATAATTTCATATAGATATTCTTATACTCTTCAGGGTAAAACATTTGTAATATTTCACGAACGTGAATTTCTTTTATGTTATTGTCTGTTGTTATATTCATTTATGCTCTGAAAAATCCGTTTAGTTTCTTTTCGTCTTCTATTGTTGTAGGTTCTCCATGTCCTGATAGAAGAGTGTAATTTTTATCAAGAGTATAAATTTTATTTCTAATTGAACTTTCAAGCTCAGTAATGCTTCCACCATATAAATCTGTTCTTCCGATTGAACGACAGAATAAAGTATCTCCACAGAAAATTACGTTTTCATCATCTATTTTATAACAAACCCCGCCTTTAGAATGTCCCGGAGTAAAAATAACTTCGATTGTGCTTCCTTCAAAGTCTATTTTTTCTTTGTCAAAAACAAATTCATCTGCATCTTTTATTGTGATATTCATTCCCATCATAAGAGCTGAACCGTTTTTATTTGGGTTAGAAAGCATTTCACTGTCATTTTCATGAATATATACTTTGGCACCTGTTGCGTCTCTTACCATATCAACTCCTGCAATGTGATCAAAATGCCCGTGTGTTAAAAGTATTTTTTCTATGTTTAAATTTTCTTTTTTTATATAATCAATAAGTCTTGTATCGTTATGTCCGGGGTCAATTATAATTGATTTATCATTTTTTGTTACAATATAACAATTTGTGCCTACGGGGCCAAGTTGAAAAGCTCTAATATCCATTTTCTTTGTTCCTTTCTTCTAACTTACAAAGAATGCAACTTCCTTTTGTAAGAAAGCTTTCTTTTTTATAATATTGTATCATATCAGGTTCCAATTCTTGCAGAATTGCCATATGTTTTTTACAAAGAGTTTTTCCATAGTTTTCAAGATATTCTTTTGGGATATCTGTTTCGTATAACAAAGGTTCCCTTTGTATATCTTCTTCACATATTACAATCATATATGCTTGATCCTCGTCGCTATAATCCGTTACAAATTTAAAAGATATGTTATTTTTTGTGAAGTATTCAACCAAATATGTTTGGATTTCATCATCTGTCATTTCGCTTACTATAATTTTTTTTATAGGAAGTTGCTTGTTTATTTTTTCAATAAAATAAGTAACGGATTTTGTATCAGCTATATCGCCTTTAAAATAGCAATATATTTCGTCTTCAAATACTCCAAGAATTCTTCTTGTTTTGCAGATATTATCTATCATTAAATCATTTTGTAAAAATTCATGAACGTCTAATCTTTCTTCACCCATATTAGTTACTCCTTGTTGTTAGTATCGTATATAATGGTAACGGGTCCGTCGTTATTTATTTCTACAAGCATATCCTCCCCGAATTCGCCTTTTTTTACTTCAATACCTTCTTCTTTTATTCCATTCATAAAATATTCATAAAGTTCATTTGCTTTTTTAGGTTCCATTGCTTTTGTAAAGCTTGGTCTGTTTCCTTTTTTTGTGCTTGCGGCAAGAGTAAACTGAGATATAATAAGCATACTTCCGTTTACTTCTTTTATGGATAAATTCATTTTACCTTGATTATCTTCAAATATCCTTAAATTTGATATTTTTTTTATTAAATAATTAGCATCTTCAAATGTATCATTTTCTTCTGCACAAAACAAAACATTAAAACCTATTCCAATTTCGGAAATAACTTTGTTATTAACGCTTACTTTTGAATTTTTTACTCTTTGAACAACAGCTTTCATAAATTTTTACCTCTAAGATATAAAATTCTTCAAATTTTAACAACGAGTTATTATACCATTTAAGAATATGAAAGTCCATAAAATAAAATTTATTTAATTTTAATTTTATTTTACGCTTTTAAGGAATTATACTATAAAATCTTTGTAAAACATATAGTTTAAACACACTTTAATAAAAGCATAATGCTTGAAAGAAGCCTTATTTTTTGGTATAGTTATCACAAGTGAGGATTTTTATGAAAAACATTATTTTAGCTTCAAAATCACCGAGAAGAAAAGAAATTTTAAGTATGTTAAATGTTCCTTTTGATGTTATTGTTTCTGATTGCGATGAAGAATTTAATTCACTATTATCCATTGAAGAAAATATAAAAAATGTTGCATATCAAAAGGCTTTAAGCGTATTTGAAAATCATAATGACAGCATTGTAATAGGTGCAGATACGGTGGTCTATTTAGATAACGAAATACTTTTAAAACCAAAAGATAAAGATGATGCAAGGAATATGTTAACAAAGCTGTCAGGCAAGTCTCATTATGTTATAAGCGGGCTTTGTGTTATGAATAAAGACAAAGTTGTAAAGACTTTTACAAAGACAGTTGTTACATTTAAAACAATGACAAATGAAGAAATAGAAGAGTATATAAGTACATCAGAACCTTACGATAAGGCCGGTGGGTATGCTGTACAAGGACTTGCAAGTAAGTTTATAAAAGAAATAAACGGTGATTATTTTAATGTTTTGGGACTTAGTATAAGTACTCTTTATGATATATTAAAAGAGTTTTAAGATATGAAAGATGATAAAAATATTATTAACGAAATAGAAGAAAAGATGAATAGAGAAGGAGTTGTCAGTTTAAGTGATGAGCAACTTTTGTCTTTATTAATAAGGAAAGGTGATTCAACCAAAAGTGTGATTGAGTTATCGAAAAATATAATAAGAAGATACGGCAGCTCCATAAGTGATTTAATGGGTATAACAAAAGAAGAGTTGATTAAAGATAACCCTGGAATGACGGATTTAAAAGCAACAATTCTTTTATGTGCCATTGAAATGGGTGCAAGAACTTATCTAAAAAAAGAAAAATCTAAGTATATTTTTTGTACTCAAGATATTTTAGACCTTTTAAGTTATGAAATGTCATTTTTAAACGAAGAACATTTTAAGGTAATACTTCTTAATACAAAGAATATGATTATAGATAATATTTTGATTTCTGTTGGAACAATAAATACATCTTTAGTTCATGTAAGAGAAGTATTTAAGAATGCCATAAAAAAGAATGCAAACTCTATTATACTTGTTCATAATCATCCAAGCGGAAACTCTATGCCATCAAATGAAGATAAAGTTTTAACTAAAAGACTTTATGATGCAGGAGAACTTCTTGGAATAAAGGTTTTAGACCATGTGATAATAGGTAAAGATAATTACTTTTCCTTTATGGAAGAAAATATGATATAATATTATATTATATTATTTATTCTATGGTTGGGGTAAGATATGAACGAAGATTTTGTAAGTGTAATTATTCCCGCAGCCGGCAGAGGAACCAGAATGGGTAAAAGTATAAATAAACAATATATTTCACTTGATAATAAAGCTATACTTACTCATACAATAATGGCTTTTGATAATTGTCCATATATTGATGAAATTCTTGTTGTTGTTGCCGCAAATGAGGAAAAATTATTTAAGAATACAGTTTTAAAAGAATATAAAATAAAGAAACCATATAAAATCGTTGTTGGAGGAAGTACAAGACAAGCTTCCGTATATAACGCAGTAAAAAAAGTAGATAAGAGATGTACCATTATTTCCGTACATGATGGTGCAAGGCCTCTTATATCAAATAAAGAAATAATTAATACGGTTTTAGGCGCAAAAAAATTTGGAGGCTGTGTACTAGGGGTACCTGTAAAAGAGACTGTAAAGCAAGCTGATGAAAAAGGTTTTGTTTCAGCTACCGTAGAAAGAAGTACTCTTTATAATATTAGAACACCACAGGTTTTTAAAGCAGATATTTTAAAAGCAGCTTTTGAAAATGCAGAAAAAAAAGGAATAATCGGAACTGACGATTCATACTTGGTAGAACAATATGGCTTGAAAGTAAAAATAATTAAAGGTTCTTATAATAATATAAAAATAACAACACCGGAAGATTTAATCTATGCTCAAGAGATTTTATCCAGCAGAAAATAGGGGGTAAAAATGAATATAAACAACCAAAAAATTGTTGAGTTATTTTATAAGATGTTAAAGGTTAGAGTTTTTGAAGAAAAACTTGCCGATTTATATGAACAAGGAAAAATACATACGAATTTATATTTATCCATAGGACAAGAAGCCGTAAGCGCAGGTGCTATGGCAGCAATAAACGGAAAAGACAAAGTTTTTACTTCTCATAGAAACTTTGCTGCTTCAATATGTCTTGAAATGGATATAGAAAAAATGTTTAGAGAGATAATGGGAGTTGACGGAGGATATACTGATGGTATAGCAGGTCCTGGATATTTTGCAGATACAGAGTCTGATATTTATGGAGCTTCTGCTCTTCCTGCAGGAAATGTTTCTGTTGCAACAGGTGTTGCAATGGGAGAAAAAATACACCATACAAATAATATTGTAGTATCTTTTATAGGAGATGGCGCAGTAAATGAAGGTGTATTTTCTGAAAGTGTAAATATGGCTTCAATGTTTAAACTTCCTATTATTTATCTTGTTGAAAATAATGCCTATGCTAAAGGGCAAAGTTTTGCAAAAATATCAACCGTAAAAGATATTGCTTCCCGTGGTAGCAGTTTTTCAATTCCGGGGATTATTGTTGATGGAAATAATGTTCTTGATATGTATGAAGCAATGCTTACAGCGGCAAGTTATGTAAGAGGAGGGAAAGGACCTATTATCCTCGAAGCTAAAACTTATCGCTTCAGTGGTCATCATTTGGCAGATAAAGCTTTATACAGAAGTTCAAAAGAACTAAGAGCTTGGTTTGAAAAATGTCCTATAAAGCAATTAAGTAATTATATGCTTAACAATATGGTAGGCGTTGACGATGATCTTCAAATGATGAAAGACAGTATCTCTAATGAAATGGACAGTATAATAAATAAAATATTAAGCGAAAAAGAAATTAAAAAAGAAGAAATAAAAGAAAAAGAAGAAGAAAAAATATCAAAGAAAACTCAAATTGAAGAGGAACTAAAAGCTTTATTAGAACAAAAGGAATTTTTAAAACAAGCCGATACTTCTGTTATGATAGAAGAACCCAAACTTAAATCTTCAATTCAATTTGATGATGAAGAGTTATTTGGTGATGAAGAAGAAATAAGAGCAAATGATAAGGTGTTTGAAGAAATAAGACAGCTTAAAAATATTTTCCCTGAAAGAGATGATTCTCCTAAAGAAGAAATTAAGGTTGAAGATATATTAAAGAATGGACATACTCATACTTTAATATCAAATACTGATGGTTTTGCAGATGTTGATTTTAGAGACAGCTTAAAGAAAAAAGCTGAGAAAAATGCAAAATACGAAGAGGAAGATATTGTAACAGAAGAAGAGAAAAAATATATTGCTGACGCTGAAACTGTTCTTGATAATATATTTAAAGAAATAGACGAAGAAGAAAAAAAATATCAAGATGAAAACAGTGTAGGACAAGATGATGAACTTTATAATATTGTAGATGGATATGAAGATGAAGATATCCAATATGTAAATTCTTCTTATGATGACAGTGAAGATTATGAAAGCCTTAGAACTCAACATGAAAGTAATTATAATGAAGAGGTAATAGAAAATAAACAAGAAGAGCCTTTTGATGAGGAAAAAGCCTTACTTGAATACAATGTTGATGATGAAATAATCAATGAATACATGAGAAGGGTAAATGACAGTATAAATCAAAAAGAAGAAATCCCATCCAAACCTTTTAGTATGCCTGATAATAGCAATGATAACATAATAGATATAAGTGATGGAAATAGTTCAAATAACATCTCTAAACTTCATAATATGCTTAAAATAGATACAGATGAAGACTCTGAATTTGATTTCTTTGGGGAGGATAAATAATGATAGAATTAACTTTTAAACAAGCTATAAAAAATACTCTTCTTTATGAATTAAGAACAAACAGAAATAGTGTTTTTGTATCTCAGGATATTGGAGTTTTTGGAGGTGAATATAAAGTTAGTAAGGGGTTTGATGTTCAAATACCTGAAGAAAGAATTATAGAAGTTCCAGTAAGTGAAAATGCTTATATTGGTTCAAGTGTTGGACTTAGTTTAAATGGATTTAATGTAATAACAGAAGTTCCAGGATGTAAATTTTTACTTCGATCTCTTGATCCAATCGTAAATTATGCATCAAAACTTCCTGCAATGGGAACAAATATACCGGGAAGCCTGCTTATAAGATGTCCTATTGGTTATAGCGGTTATACAGGTATACAAGATAATGAATCTATAGAGTCGGTTCTTTCATATTTTCCTGGAATAAAAGTTCTTTATCCTTCAAATCCTAAAGATGCTATTGGAATGCTTAGAAGTGCTTTTTTGGAACACGAACCTGTGATATTCTTTGAAAATAAAAATCTATATGATACAAAAGGTGAAATAAGCGAAACCAAAGAAGAAAAAATTCCTTTGGGTAAAGCTAATATTACAAGAGAAGGAACAGATATAACAGTCATTACTTACGGCAGCATGGTAAAGGAAGCAATGAAAGCAAGCGACGTTGCGTATATGAGTAACGTAAAAGTCGAAGTTATTGATCTTAGAACAATAAAACCTATCGATTTTGATACAATTATAAAATCTGTTAAAAAGACCGGCAGGGTAATTATTATGTCTGAAAGTTATAAGAGCTGTTCTGTTGGAAGTGAAATTGCAGCAACTCTCGCAGAAGGAGAAGCTTTTGATTATTTAGAAGCTCCAATAGTAAGAATGTGCAGTGATGATAAATTCCTTCCTTTTAATCCGCAGAAAGCAAAAGAAATTCTCCCAAGTTCAGGAAAATTATTAGAAAAAATAATGCAATTAGTTGAATACTAATTTAGAAAGGGGTATACATATGACAAACTTAGGAAATTCAAAACAAAAAGCAAGTCCCGCAACAAGAAAGTTAGCTAAAGCTTTGGGAATTGATTTATCAGATATTGAAGGAAGCGGCGAAAACGGACGTATTGAAGCTAGTGATATTGAAAAATATTTAAGGGATAAAAAGAAAGTTGATAATGAAATATCTGATGATGTTTTTGTAAAAAAAATGAATGAATATGATGAGTTTAAGATTTTGGAACAAAGAATAAATATGATAAATAGTGAAGAAGATATAGATAATTTTGAAGAAGAATCAAATGCAATCTATACAAATACAAATACACAAAAACCTTCAAAAGAAATAGATAATGCAGATTCTGATATAATTCAATTTATGATAAAACATCAAAATGATATTTATGATGATGAGGGAGAAGCTCCAAAAGATATAATTGTAAATTATGATCAAAATTCAAATACCATAACAAGTGAATATACAACACCTGTAGAAACAAGAGAAGAAAGAGAAGAAAAAAGCGATAGTATTGAAAAGATGAACAGAGACGAGCAAGCTCATTATTCTCCAATAATTGAAGAAGTTGTTTCTAAAGAATTTGATGAGGAAGGTAAAGAAATTCCTGTTGTTCCAGTTGAAAATAATGTAGTTCATCAAGTTGTTGTACCATTTGAAGAAGATCCTGATGATTATCCTGATACTGAAAGAGAAATAAATGAAAGTTTTGGTAAAAGGGTTATTATAACATTAAATGATGATACAAGCAGTTCTGTTGTAATTAATAAAGAGCCTGTAGATGTTGAAGAAGATACAAAACAAAATCAAGTTGTAATTGAAACTCATACACATAATTCTGTAAGCATGGGAATAAAAGCACATTTAAATTTAGTAAAAGAAATGTTAGCTTCTTACTCTGATTTAAGTGAAAGAAAAGTTTTTAATACAATAGTAAAATCTATCGTATTTTCTCTTGATAAAGTAAAAATAGATTCTTTTACAGGAAAAATAAAAATTTGTAAATTCCATAATAATGAACTTACAGAAAAGAAAATTGAAGGTGTAAATGAACTTACTGTAAGTCAAATGGATAAAAATATGGTAGATATTGAAGATGGAGAAGATATTGATTATATTATTACAGACATGACTCCTTTAAATATTGACTATTATTATCCAAAAGCTTTTGAACAAAAGGTTGATATTACAGTTTTAATCAAAGAAGATTATGTAAAAGTATATATCAATGCTTGTGAAGATTTAATGAGTAGTATGCAATGTGCAAATGTTTTATCAACAATTAAATCAGTTATTAATAATCCAAGTTTAATGCTTGTATAAAAGACACTTTTAAGTGTCTTTTTTTTATTTCAAATTTATTGTATTTTTGTAAATTTAATTAATATGTGATATACTTAAATGAATCTAAGGAGGAAGTATGGATAAATTTGAATTAATTGTACTTTGTGCTTTATTATCAATATTTTTAATTGTAATATTATATTTTGTTTTTAGAATGTTGTTTGTAAAAATAAAAATGTTTTTTTATAATTTAAAATTAAAAAAATTTAATTTAATTTTAAATAAAATTTCTAAAGATTTAAAAATAGGACAATATCCAAAGGTCGAAGATATTGACGAATTAAAAAATATTCTTCAAAAAGACGATAGAATTAAAGAAAAATATTATTTTGTTATAAAAGAATTTATTGAAGAAAATATTAGCGATAAAATTTTGCATAAATTTATAAATGAAATTAATTCTTGTATAGTAACAAGTGAAGACCTTTCCTTTGAATATTCTTATTCGAAAGATTTAGAAGTCTTTATTGTAAAAACTAATTCTTTTTGGACGGGAAATAAAAAAGTGGATGAGTTTTTACTAAAATGCCTTCATTCTTCTTCAAAAAAAATCAGACTTCAAGCAATAAATGCAATAGCTAATAGGGGAAATATAGCAAGTTTTACAAAAGCATTCGTTGTTGCTTGTGAAAGGCTTTCTGATTTTACTCAAAGGGAAATATATGATGCTTTGGATAAATTTAAGGATAAAAAAATGTTAAACAGTGTACTTGTTAAGTTAAAAGAAGAAAGTGAAAATATCAGACTTAAGTATATTGTAAAAGAATATTTGGCATAACGGGAGTAATTATGAGTATATTATATATTATTTTTATTATTTTTATTGTTTATACAATAATGTATGGAATTGTTTCGTTATTTAGTGCTGTTATTCCGTCTATTATGGTATTTAACAATTTAATAAAAAATAAGAAAAGATATTTAGATGTTGAAAAAGAAGGGAAAAAAATAACGTTAATATTAAATGAAGAAAAAAATATTAACGAATTTATTTTAAAGATAAATAGTTTAACAAAACTTGATTATGAAAATTATGATATTTTCATTGTTGTTTCAAGTAATAATACTTTTTTATCAAAAAGAATTATATCAACATTTAAACTTCAAAAAGAAAATAAGTCTTTTATATACAATATAAATAAAGAAGAGATAATATCTATTTACTCTAATGGGAAAATTAATCTTTTAATTAAAGAACAAAGCCGTAAATGGAATAATATTAATGCTGTTATAGATAATATAGACAGTGATTTGTTTATGGTTTTAGAAGAAAATATTGATATAGAAAGAACATCTTTAAGCAAACTGGCAAGAGAATTTATGCTTTTTGACGATAATCTTTTTTCTATGGGAATAATAAAAAGCAGAATTTATATCGATGAAGAAAATCTAAATTTTAAAGGTATAAAAACGCATAACTTTTTACTTGGAAGTGTTATTTTAAAGAGTATAAAAAATAAGTTATTTCTAAAGACTTTTAATGAAGAATTTTGCGGCGGTTTTGAAAGTGGTAATAATTTTACATTGTATAATAGAAAGAAAGTTAAAGATGTTGGAGGATTTGTTGATAATTGTATAAATCCAAATAATGATTTGAAAAATCGTCTAACGAAAGAATTTGGAGATAGATATAGTATAGATTACGAAGCTCTTGCATTTAAACAAGAAGAAGATTTTAAGCCTTATTTATTTAACGAAATGTATTCAACTTATATTAATGCAAAAAATCAAAAGGCAATAAACTCATTTATGGGGCTTAGTAAATTTTATGAATTTTTATCGTCAGTTTTAAATCCCATATTGGAACTTCCAATAATAATATTTTCTCTTGTTTTGGCGTTTTTAAATGTCATAAGTATTAAGGAATTTTTATTGTTTCTTTTATTATATATATCTTTTGATATATTAAAAAATATATTGCTTATTATTACAGATAAAATATCAATAGGTAAGAATTATAATTTTGTTGAAACATTAGAACTTATTGGTTTTTGTATTGTTTATGATTTTGGTTTAAGACAATATTATGATTTACATAAGCTTTCTGTAAGATTTCATAAAGATGAAAAAATAGAAGAGTACTATAAAGAAAATGAGATATTTGGTCATATTGATGATAAATCTCCTATTGTAAATGAAAAATTACAAAATAAAGTAGACAGTATTGTTGTTTTGAGTGATAAAGGTGAAGAAAAGATATTAAAAAAAGTTACACCTTTAAAACAAGAAACAATAGAAGAGAATGAAATTGATATTCCTATGTATGATGAAAATGAATATAGCAAAGAAGATATGATGCATACAGGAGATTTGGAAAATATTATTGATGAAATAAACAGTTTTCAAGTTGATGATAATATTATAAGTACTGAGAAAAATAAAGATGGTTTTTCTAAAATAGATGAAGAAGATGATGAGCTTCTTGATAGTGAAGAAATATCTTATATTGAAGATACTAAAAATATAAAATCAAATATACAAAATATAGAAAAAGAACAAAAAAATGAAAAAGTAAAGAAAGAAAAAACAGAAGGTTCAAATAAAAATAGTGACCTACAAAAAATAATAAAGCAAGTTGAGCAAACTTACAGTAAAATTGAAGCATTAGAGAAGGCTGTTAATAAAGAGTTAAGTGATATTGAAAAAAGAAGTGGACATAAAGATATAAATAAAGAGATAGATGAATTAAAACTTGAAATAGATAATCAAGAAAAAAATATAAAAAATTATAATGAACAGTCTGCTAAAAAAGAAATTGCCTCAACATCTCTTGATGAAATGAGTGAAGAAGAAATAAAAAAAGAATTTGAGAAAATTACAATATAAAACTACCATAAAAGGTAGTTTTATTTGTATTCTTTTGACTTAAATTCTTCTGTATTAAAAAAATCATACAAGCTTATATCCAGTGCGTTACATATTTTTAAAATGTTTTTTATTGATGGTGATTTTGATTTTCCGTGACCTATGCTGTATATTGTAGTTGCAGGAAGATTATGTTTTTTTGCAAATTTATTTATTGTCATATTCTTATTTTTTAGTAATTGTACTATTCTGTTATATATTAGTTTTGAAATATCCATTTTGTATCCTCTTTTTTATATTAGTTTTTGTTAATATAATAAAAACATACAAAAAAAAGCCATAAATTTTATGGCTTTATAGATATCTTTTCCCTCCAAGTCTGTTATAATCACGGTAAAATTCTTTATAATATCGTGGTTTTGAATTTGGAAGAGTTACTTTAATAGGATTTTGGCATTGTCTTGAAATTGCACAAAGTGAAAAAACAATTTCGTGAACAACAGGTTCTTTTATTTCTCCACCCTTTAATATTTCTCTTCCTCTTATTATAAGATCTCCTCCGAAAACAAAGCTGTCACCGCCTATTTCATTTATTACTCGTGACATTTCTTCTGCTATTGGAGTATTATTGATATATATTTCATCTGCATGTCTTAATTTACTTGTTCCATCGGCAACACTGGCAATAACTGAAAGGTACGGAAGTAAATCAGGCACTTTTGTTATATCTATATTAAAAGCATTTATTTTATTTGGTTTTGCTATAATATCTCCATGTTTATTTACGAGAATATTGAAACCTATTATCTTTAAAATATCTAAAATCTTTTTGTTTTTTTGTTCACTTTTTAAATTTAGATTTTTAACCATTATTTTATGTCCGAGAGCGCTTGCTGTTATCCAAACACTGGCAGAAGTAAAGTCATTTTCTATTGTAACATCACATGGATGATATGTTGTGTTTATAATATCAAATTCTTTAAAATTATGGTTTATGATTTTAATATTAAAACTTTCAAGTATTTTTATTGTTTTTAAAATATATTCTTTGTCTTTTAATTCTCCTGAATGAATAATAATTTTTGCATTGTTGTAAGCTTTGGGGATAATTGAAAGCAAAGTAGAAAGATATTCTTTTTCAACATCTGCTCTTATAAAGAATACAGATTTATCTATGCTTGTTTTAATTTTTATAGGATATTCTCTTTTTTCCTTTTGTATTTTTGTAAATCCTTTTTTAAAGAACAGACTATAAAAAGAATTTATCGGGTTTGAAATTAAAATATTTTGATATTTAATGTTAAATTTCTTTTTGGAAACAAGAAGTATTGGAGCTATTGTTTTTAATAAATCTATATTATTTCTAAGATCGAGTTGATTTATATTTACATCAAAAGGATAAGAACCTTTAATTTTAAGAGTTTTCCTTTTTCCTTCATATTCGTCAACCATTATGGTTGCACCCAGTTTGCTTAAGATGTTAAGTAGATTTTTTGTTTCTTTATCTAACAATACATTCTTTATAATGTTTGTATCATTTGAAAATAAAGAGCATATCAAATATCTTTTTAAATCCTCAAAAACAGGTTTTGCCGATACTTTTCCGTTTAATGTCTTATTGTCAAAAGTTATTTCCATAAAAAGAATATCACCCCGATTGTTTTTACTCCATTCTACTATTTTTATATCCAAATATCAATTTATTTAATATATTTTTTATAAAATAGCCGAATATAAAGGTTTTTTATGATATAATCTTTATGTAAAAATATATACAGAGTAGATAAGATGCGTTAAGTGTTAAAGGATGGGAAGTTGCCTTTAAACGAAAACCTTATTGGTTGCGGTATCTTGTCGCGTCCGCTGTAAAAAAACATTAATTAAATATGTTTCATAGCGGAGCTTTGTCTAGTAATACTTAGGAGGTAAAAGTATGAATAGAGCAAGCTCTAGTTTGGTAAGTACAAGAAAATTGGCTTATGCAGGATTGTTTATTGCAATGGGGATGGTTCTTAAGATGTTTGAAATTTCTGTTACACAAAATTTCAGAATCGGTTTTACAACTGTTCCCACTATTTTTTCTGGTATTGTTTTAGGTCCTTTTTACGGATTTGCCATTGGTTTTTTATCAGATTTTATACAATTTGTTTTAAAACCTGATGGTGGTGCTTTCCATTTGGGATTTACCCTTACAAGTGCAATGTATGGTGTTATTCCGGGACTTTTTGCAATGTTTCTTAAAAGAAAAAATATTGACATGAACTGTGTGCATATTTGTGTAATTGCACTTCTTTGCGAATTACTTTGTTCTCTTCTTTTGAACACTGTATTTCTTGTTCAGCTTTACGGATATGCAACTATTGCAATGATGCCACAAAGAATTATCAAAGCTGTTGTAATGATTATTCTTGATAGTGCTATTTTGTGTTTTTTATACAAAAATACCAAAAACAAAATTAAGATTTAAGGAGAATAAAAATGGGTTACAAAAGTGATATTGAAATTGCTCAAGAAGCAAAAATGGAAGACATAAGAGAAGTTGCTAAAAGAATAGGTCTTGGAGAAGACGATATAGAACTTTATGGGAAATATAAAGCTAAAGTTGATTATAACGTTTTAAAAAGAACCGAAAATAAAAACGGTAAACTTATTCTTACCACTGCCATAAATCCAACTCCAGCAGGGGAAGGCAAAACAACAACTACAATAGGTGTTGCGGATGCAATAAGAAGACTTGGTTATAAAACAATCATGGCTCTTAGAGAACCTTCTTTGGGACCGGTATTTGGTATTAAAGGTGGAGCAGCAGGCGGCGGATATGCACAAGTTGTTCCAATGGAAGATATTAATCTTCATTTTACAGGAGATATTCATGCTCTAACAGCAGCTAATAACTTACTTGCGGCTATGATTGATAATCATATACATCAAGGAAATGAATGTAACATTGACGTTAGAAGAATAGTATGGAGAAGAGCTGTTGATATAAATGACAGACAACTTAGAAATATTGTTTGCGGACTTGGAGGAAAAGTTAACGGTACTCCAAGAGAAGACGGTTTTGATATTACCGTTGCAAGTGAAGTTATGGCAATTTTCTGTCTTGCAAATAATATCACTGACTTAAAGGAAAGACTTGGTAATATAGTTGTAGCTTATAACATGGACGGAGATCCTGTTACTGCAAGAGATTTAAAAGCTAATGGTGCTATGGCAACACTTCTAAAAGATGCCTTAAAACCTAATTTAGTACAAACATTGGAAGGTACACCGGCATTTATTCATGGTGGACCTTTTGCGAATATCGCTCATGGATGTAATAGTGTTATTGCTACAAAAATGGCAAAACACTTCTGTGACTATGTTGTAACGGAAGCAGGTTTCGGTGCTGATCTTGGTGCTGAAAAATTCCTTGACATTAAATGTAGATTAGCCGACTTAAAACCTGATGCTGTAATTATTGTAGCAACAGTAAAAGCTTTAAAATACAATGGTGGAGTTAACAAAAATGATTTGGGCAAAGAAAATCTTGATGCCCTTAAAAAAGGACTTCCAAATTTAATTAAACATGTTGATAACATCAAAAATGTATTTGGATTACCATGTGTTGTTGCAATAAACAAATTCGTAAACGATACTGATGCTGAAATTAACTTAATTAAAGATGAATGTCAAAAATTAGGTGTAAATGTAGTATTAAGTGAAGTTTGGGAAAAAGGCGGAGAAGGCGGAGAAGAACTTGCAAAAGAAGTTATCAAGCTTTGTGAAGAAGAAAATAACTTTAAATTCTCTTATGATCTAGATTTACCAATTAAAGAAAAAATTAATGCAATCGCAACAAAGATTTACGGTGCTGACGGTGTTGACTATACAAAGAAAGCAGAAAAAGAAATTGAAAACTTTGAAAGACTTGGTTTTGATAAAATGCCTATTTGTATTGCAAAAACTCAATATTCTCTATCTGATGATCCAAGCAAGCTAGGTAGACCTGAAGGCTTTAGAATTACAATTAAAGATTTAACAGTATCAGCCGGTGCCGGATTTATAGTTGCTCTTGCTGGTGATGTTATGAAAATGCCGGGACTTGGTAAAAAACCTGCTGCATTTAATATCGATGTTGATGAAAACGGAAAGATTTCCGGATTATTCTAATAAAAAAGACCGCATATGCGGTCTTTTTTTGATTTTTTGTCAGGCTTTTTATTTTATAAAATATTATATAAACATTCAAGCATATAAGTAAAAGAAGTAGCTCCAGGGTCTTGATGTCCTATGCTTCTTTCTCCAATGTAGGCAGCTCTACCTTTTGTTGCAATTATTGTTTTTGTATACTCTATTCCTTCTTTTGCAGCATCTAAGGCTTCTTTCATTGCTTCTTTTGTTCCTTTATCTATGTTTTCTTTGAAAACATCATAAGCAGGAATCATAGAATCTAGCATTGTTTTTTCACCTTTATCTGACTTTCCTCTTTGTTTTACGCCTTCAATTGCAGCTTCCATAGATTTTATAAAATCTTCGCCGTTTAATTCTTCTTTACCTGCAAGAACCATTCCTGATTTCATGAATGCTGTTCCATATAAAGGTCCGGCTGCGCCTCCAACAGTTGAAACTAAAGTCATTCCTACTGTTTTTAATATTGTTCCACAGTCTTTATCTTTAACGGTATCAAGTTTTGCTTCTACAGCTTCAAATCCTCTTGCCATGTTTATTCCATGGTCCCCGTCAGCGATTTCGCTGTCAAGATCTGTTAAAAATTGTTTTTCTTCTTCAATTTTTTTTGCTATATTTTTAATTAATTCTATTAAAGTTTCTTTTGTCAATTTCTTTCTCCTTATAATGTTTTAAAAGCAGGTGTATCAGCTTTGCTGTCAAGAAGTGCTTTAAGTTCATCATCAAGTTTAAGTAAACTTATTGAAAATCCTGCCATTTCGATTGATGTCATATAATGTCCTACGAAGCTCTTGTAAACTTTTATTCCTTTTTGTGATAAAATGTCAGATAGTTTGTTTCCTACAATATAAAGTTCCATTAGAGGTGTTGCTCCTGAATCATTTATCATTATGGCAACTTCGCTTCCTTCAAAGTCTAAATCTTTAAGTATGCAATCAAGAAGATGAGCTGTTATTTCATCAGCTGATGTAAGTTTTTCTTTATGAGTTCCAGGTTCACCGTGAATACCGATACCTACTTCCATTTCGTCGTCGTTTATTTCGAATCCCGGTTTTCCTGCCGCCGGTACAGTACATGGAGAAATTGCAACTCCCATTGTTCTAACATTTGCAATTACTTTTTCTGCAACTTTTTTTACTTCATCAAGGCTTCTTCCTTCTTCTGCTGCTGCACCTGTAATTTTATGAACAAATACTGTTCCTGCAACGCCTCTTCTTCCTGTTGTGTATAGGCTGTCTTTTACAGCAACATCATCATTTACTATTACTTGTTCAACTTTAATATCTTCCATAGCAGCCATTTCAGCAGCCATATCGAAGTTCATAACGTCTCCTGTATAGTTTTTAATTATAAGAAGAGTTCCTTTTCCTGCATCTGTTGCTTTAATAGCTTCGTAAATTTGATCAGGAGTAGGTGATGTAAATACAGGTCCTGCAACTGCTGCATCAAGCATTCCGTATCCAACATATCCTGCATGAGCAGGTTCGTGTCCGCTTCCTCCTCCACTTATTAATGCTACCTTTCCTTCTTTTTTGTCTTTTCTTACGATTACGTCAAGACCTTCAAGTCTTTTTACATATTCCGGATGCATTTTTGCAATTCCGCTTAACATTTCGTTTTCTACGTTTTCAGGTTTATTGATAAATTTTTTCATATAAAAACCTCCTTTATGGAATTATATCATAGTAGTTAAAAGTTATGAAAAAAATTATATCTACTTTAATAAAAAAGACCTTTTGGTCTTTTTATTTTGCAATGATTACTTCTACGCCTCTTTCTTTGTAAGCTTTTATGTCTTCATCACTCATTTCGTCTGTGATGATATAATCAAAATCTTCTATATCTGCAAATTTAATAAGCATTTTTTGATTTAATTTTGAATGGTCAATTACAGCGGCTACTTTTTCTGCATTTTTAATCATTGCTTGTTTTACAGGTGTTTCTGTAAATGATTTTACACTTGCTCCGTAGTTTATATCCATGCCATCTAAACCTATAAAAGCAATATCTGAATGTGTCGTTTGGAATAGATGTTCTGAAGTAGAGCCTAAAAGAGAAAATACAGATTTTTCTATGTAGCCTCCTGAAACTAAAACTTTAGCTTTTGAATCTAGCGCCAGTTTATATGCTGCTTTTACATCATTTGTAATAACCATGACTTCTTTATCCAAAATATTAGGTACTACATGATAAGGTGTTGACCCTCCATCTATTATAATAGTATTACCTTCTTCGACTAATTTTGCGGCATCTTTTCCAATTCTTTCTTTTTCTTCTCTGAATGTCTTATCTTTTTGATAATGAGGAGTTTCCGTTGATAATATACTTTCTACGGATGTTGCGCCCCCGTGGGTTTTTAAAATTTTACCCATGTTTGCAAGTTCTATTAAGTCTTTTCTAATTGTTACGTTTGATACACCAAGCATCTTTGATAATTCTTTTACACTTGCTTCTTTTTTTTCGTATATATATTGAAGAATTATTTCTTGC
Source organism: Anaerofustis sp. LCP19S3_F7 (assembly GCF_052119445.1). Lineage (NCBI taxonomy): Bacteria > Bacillati > Bacillota > Clostridia > Eubacteriales > Eubacteriaceae > Anaerofustis > Anaerofustis sp. LCP19S3_F7. The sequence goes on from NZ_JBQKFF010000002.1 coordinate 27,938, forward strand.
CTTTGTTCTTTATACATTTTTTCCTCCAAATATAAATATAAACCTTTACATAACTAATGTAACAAAAATAAAATTATTTGTCAATTGTAAATTTTCATCTACTTATTTTTTTTGCAAAAAAAAGAACAATTAAATTTCTTTAACTTTTAAAATGAAATTTAATTGTTTTTTTGTTTTTAATATAGTTTTGGTTCTTCTTTTATTATTTCTTCAAATTCTGATTTATACTTAAGTGCATATTCTTGGGCTTCAAGAAGCTTTGTTTCTACTTTTATATCTTTACCGGCTTTTTTTTCTGCAAAATCTTCAATATAGTTTATTTGTTTTTTTACATATGATTTATAATTTGAAATTGCATTATATTCGTTTGTATATCCATCGCATTTAATATATGCCATTTGTTTATATTGTCTATATATTTTTTCATGTAATCTAAGAAGTTTTGCTTTAGAAGATTTGTTATTATAGTATTTTTCTAACTCGTCATCAATTTGTTTTTGTATGTCATCAAGCTCTTCTTTCATTTCCAAATAACTTTCTCTTTCTTTATCTCTTATTTTTTGCACTTTATCTCCGTAAGAAGCAGTTATTTCATCAAGTTTGTCATTTATTTTTTTAAATCTTCATCATTTTCTTTTACTTTTCTATCTTCAAGTCCTTTCCCGATGTTACAAAAAGCTTCTCCATATTTCTTTTGTGCAATTAGATAATCGTTATTTGCTAAATAATAATAAGTAGGATTATCAAATCTACTCTTAGTTAACAATGAATCTGCTGCATCATAGTTTCCTTCTTTAATATAATTTTGCACTTTTTGAAATCCCTCTTCGTCTTTGCTTACACCATCTTCATCAGATGAACCGCAAGCTGTAAATAGGCTTAATATCATAAAACATGATAATAAACAAAGTATTATTTTCTTTTTCATAATTTTTTTCCTTTTTTTAATTATATGTTTAATATAAAATTAAAAATAATTTTTATCAATATAATATTAATATCATTCTTAGTTAAATAATGTTTTTATTCCAATAATAATAAGAATAACTCCTGCCAAAGTTTCTCCTTTGTTTTTTAGTATTTTCCCTAAAAAACTTCCTGATAAAATGCCAATAATGGATATTAAAAAAGTTGTTTGTGCAATTAATATTGTTACAGGGATAATTTTTATATTCACAAATGCAAATGAAATTCCTATTGCTAATGCATCGATACTTACGCTTAATGATAAATACAATATCTTTAATAGTGAAAGAGAATTATATTTTTTATTTTCATTTTCCTTTAAAGATTCAATAATCATTTTTATTCCAATAAAAGAAAGTAAAAAGAAAACTATAATATTATCAATACAACTTATTTTTTCACTGAAATTTATTGCTAATATATATCCTAAAATCGGCATTAAAGCTTGAAAAAAAGAAAAGAAAAAAGAAACCTTTAATATTTGTTTTACATTTATATTTTTACTCATTCCAATACATAAACAAACTGAAAATGCATCCATAGAAAGTCCAATAGCTATTAAAAAGAAACTTATAAACCCCATAGAACACCTCATAATTCTTTTAATAAAAAATTTATTATTATATATTTGCTAATAAAATAAAATTAATATATAATTTACTCTGTTAAACAAATAAAGGAGAAAATAAAATGCCTTTTGATTCAATTACAACTTATGCTTTAATAAAAGAGCTTAAAAATAAACTAATAGGAAGTAAGATTAATAAAATATATATGCCTACAAAGTATGAAGTAGTACTTCATACTTTCGGAAATGAAAAAGAAATGTTACTTATAAATGCGGGGTCATCTACTCCAAGAGTTCATTTTATAAATACTTATAATGCTTCAATGAATGAGCCTTATGGCTTTTGTATGCTTCTTAGAAAATACCTTTCAGGAGCTGTTATAACGGATATTGACGGTTATGAGTTTGATAGAATAATTAAAATTCATTTTGAAAGCATAAATTTACTTGGAGATTATCAAAATCTTACGTTAATAGCTGAAATTATGGGAAGAAATTCAAACTTAATTTTGGTTGATGATGAAAGTAAAAAGATAATCGACTCAATAAAACACATAAAGCCTGATAACCCTTTACTTAGAGAAGTTGTTCCTAAGATTGATTATGAATATCCTACAAAAGACAGATTAAATCCCATGAATTTTAATGAATTTGTAGCGATAGACAATATAATGAGTAAGGGGGATACTACATTAAAAAAAGCTTTAATGGCAACATTTAATGGTATAAGTCCCGTTATTTTTGATGAAGTAACAGATGGTCTTAATATAGATAAAAACGTAGGTTTAAATGATCTGGAAAAAAATGATATAGAAAATGTAGTAAGTTCAATAAAAAAATATTTTGAAGGCCTTGATAATAAGCTTACTTATAATTTATATAAAAAAGACGATAAAAATAAAGACTATGTTTGTATTGACATAAAAGCCTATGATAATCTTGACAAAGAGAAATTTTCATCTCCGTCTGAAATGATAGATGAATACTATCATGAAATTGATAGGATGAATAGATTAAAGGTTGTATATAAAGATGTATATAATCTTATAAACAGGACTTTATCAAGAGAAGAACATAAACTTGAACTTAGAAAAAAAGATTTGCAAAAAGCAGAAGACAGTGAAAAATATAACATCAAAGGTCAGTTGCTTCTTTCAAATCTTCATAATCTTAAAAAAGGAGATAAAAGCATAAAAGTTTTAAATTTCTTTAAAGAACCATATGAAGAAATGACTATTTCCCTAAATCCTGCCTTATCTCCAAGTGAAAATGCAAATAAATATTTTAAAAAGTATTCAAAGCTTGAAAATTCAAAGAAATATTTACAAAAGCTTATTAAAGAAGGGGAAGAGAATGTTTATTTCCTTGAATCACAGTCTTTATATTTAGAAAGAGCAAAGACATATCCTGAAGTTGAAGAAATAAAAAGAGTTTTAGAACAGCTTGGATATATAAAGAAAAAGAAAAAAAGGTCAAATTTAAAAGAAGTAAAGAAACTTGTATTTAAAAGCCATGATGGATATGAGATATATGTTGGAAGAAATTCTCTTGATAATGATTATTTAACGAGAAAATTTGCTTTTAAAACAGATTTATGGATTCACACTAAAGATATTCCTTCATCTCATGTTATAATAAGAACAAACAATGGTAAATATTCTAATGAAGCATTAGAGCTAGGTTGTAAACTTTGTGTTTATTATTCAAAAGCAAAAAATTCTTCAAATGTGGCAGTTGATTACACATATATAAAATATGTAAAGAAACCAAGCGGAATGAAAGAAGGTAAAGTAATCTATACGGATAACGAAACAGTACAGGTTACTTTAAGTGATGAAGACATTAAAATGATAGATAAATTAAGTAGTTAAAAGGAGGAGAAAAATGAGAGAACCTTTTGTTGCATTAATAGGAAGACCAAACACCGGTAAATCAACTTTATTTAATAAGATTTCTGGAAAAAGAATTTCAATTGTTGAAGATACACCAGGTGTAACAAGAGATAGGATTATAACTGATACATCATGGGGTGGAAATAGTTTCTTCTTGATTGATACAGGCGGTATAGAGCCAAAAAGTGATGACATAATTTTAAAACAAATGAAAAGACAAGCTAATCTAGCAATTGATATGGCTGATGTTATTGTTCTTGTCGTTGATGGAAGAAGCGGAGTTACAGCATCTGACAGAGATGTTGCAAATATGATAAGAAAAAGCGGAAAACCATGTGTATTAGCAGTAAATAAAATTGATTCTTTTGATATAGATTATTTAAGATATGAATTTTATGATTTAGGATTAGGAGAGCCAATAGCTATAAGTGCTGAACATGCTCTTGGATTTGGTGATTTACTTGATGAAGTTGTTGCTCATTTCCCTGAAAATAAAAAGGGAATAGATGAAGAAGAAAGAACCAAGATTGCCGTTGTAGGTAAACCAAATGCAGGAAAATCAAGTCTTGTAAATACTCTTCTTGGAGAAAACAGAGTTATAGTAAGTAACATTTCTGGAACTACAAGAGACGCCATAGATACAGTATTTAATTATGAAGGTAAAAATTATACTTTAATTGATACAGCTGGTATAAGAAAGAAAGCAAAAATATATGATGATATAGAACATTATTCCACAATCAGAGCAATAGGGGCAATAGAAAGAAGTGATATATGTCTTCTTATGATTGATGCAATGGAAGGCGTAACAGAGCAAGACGTAAAAATAGCCGGACTTATAAAAGATAGGTTTAAAGCTGTCATTATTGTAATAAACAAATGGGATTTAGTTAAAAAGCAAACAAATACGATGAAGGAAATGGAAAAGAAAATAAGAAGCTCATTATATTTCCTTGATTTTGCTCCTATACTTTTCATAAGTGCAACAGAGAAAAAGAGAACACATAAATTAATGCCGTTAATTGAACAGGTTCTTGAAGAATATTCAAAGAGAGTTACAACTGGTCTTTTAAACGAAATAATGGGAGATGCAGTAATGATGAACAATCCACCTGCAAAAGGTACAAAGAGAATGAAAATATTCTATTTCTCTCAAGTATCGGTTTCACCTCCAACATTTGTTATTTTTGTAAATGATCCAGAACTTGAACAAGAAGCTTATTCAAGATATTTAATAAACAAATTAAGAGAAGCTTTTACATTTTTAGGTTCTCCTATAAAATTAATATACAGAAGAAAACAAGAAAATTAAAAAAATAATTATATTTTAACCTCCAAATAAATATGTATAAGTAAGATACATGAGTTTGGAGGTTTTCTTATGAATTTGGGAATATACGAAGATATATCAAAAAGAACGGGTAAAGATATATATTTGGGTGTGGTAGGACCCGTTAGGACAGGTAAATCCACTTTTATAAAAAAATTTATGGATGAACTTGTAATACCAAATATAGATAATAAGTTTAAAAAGGAAAGAGCCATAGATGAACTTCCTCAAAGCGGTTCGGGAAAAACAATAATGACTTGTGAGCCTAAGTTCGTTCCAAATACCGCTGCAAACATTTCTCTTGGTGGAGGAATTGATTTGAATGTAAGGCTTGTTGATTGTGTAGGATATGTAATAGAAGGGGCTATTGGGGATATGGACGAAAATGAAGAAAGAATGATAAGAACCCCATGGGACGAAAATCCTATGCCTTTTAAAAAAGCAGCAGAAATAGGAACAAAAAAAGTTATAGAAAAACATTCTACAATAGGGATTGTTGTAACAACAGACGGTAGTATAAGCGGTATAGATAGAGAAAATTATGTTCAAGCAGAAGAAAAAGTAATAAATGAACTAAAAAACATAAATAAGCCTTTTGTTACAATTCTTAATACAAAAAATCCTTCAAGCAGTAAGTCTAAAGAACTTTGTAAGAGTATGGAAGAAAAGTATGGGTGTAAAGTTATTATTTTAGATGTTATGAATATAACTCTTGATGATATCGAAAATCTTCTTTTGGATGTTTTGTTTGAATTCCCTGTTAAAGAAATTAACTATTCTCTTCCTTTGTGGACAGACTTATTAGATAAAGAAGATGAAATAAACAAGGAAATTTATAATTTTATTTTATCAAATTCAAATAAGAATGATACTTTAAATAAAGTTTTAAAAGGAATTAAAGAATCGAAATTTGATAATTTTGAAATGAATATATCAAATATAGATCTTAGTCTTGGTGTTATACATATTGATGTTAATATAAATAACAGCATATTTTATGGAATGCTAAACGAAAAAAACGGAGTTACCATAGAAAATGAATCCGATTTATTTATGCTTATCTCATCTCTTACTAATATAAAAAGAGAATATGAAAAAATAGCATCTGCCTTGGATGTTGCAAGAAACAGCGGGTATGGAATAGTTACACCTGAGTTTGAAGATTATGTATTAGATGAGCCTGAAATGATAAATAAATCTTCAAGACATGGGGTGAAAATAAAGGCTTCTGCTCCTGCACTTCATATTATATGTACAAATGTAGAAACATCAATAAGTCCTACAATAGGTTCAGAGGAAGAATGTCAGGTGTTTTATGATAAAATAATGGATGAATATAAAAATGATCAAGAAAAAATTTGGGAAAGTGAATTCTTTGGAAGAAATTTAAAAAATATGATAAGTGATAATATGCAAAATAAACTTACATCTATTGAAGATGACAATAAAATAAAAGTTCAAAAAGCACTTACAAGAGTTGTAAATTCAGGCAGAGGCGGGCTTATAATTTTATGGCTTTAAAATAAGAGGATTTCCTCTTATTTTTTTGTTTATATAAATAATTATGATATAATACTATAAATAAAATAATGGAGGATATTTTTATGTTAGGTATGGTTATTGTTTCTCACAGTGAAAAAGTTGCTCTTGGAGTAAAAGAACTTGCTGCACAAATGGCAAAAGATGTAAAAATTGTTGCTGCGGGAGGTTTAAGTGACGGAAGTATCGGAACTGATATGGAAAAAATCATGAACGGTATTTCTGAAGCTGACAGTGGAGATGGTGTTATTATAATGATGGATCTTGGAAGTGCTGTAATGACAACGGAAATGGCACTTGATATGTGTGAGAACGAAGCGTATATGATAGACGGACCAATTGTTGAAGGTGGTATTGCTGCAGCTGTTACAATTCAAAGTGGAGGAGATATTGAGGGGGTAAAAACTGCCGTTAACGAATGTAAGACAATAAATAAATTTTAATTTATTATATTTAAAATAAATAATAAGCATATCTTACGATATATTTATTAAAAAAGCTGTTTTTGATAGCAGCTTTTTTTGTATTTTATAACAAAATAAAATAAAATATTGCTTTTATATTGTTTATATGGTAATATTCCAATTGTAAAATAATAGACCTTATTTAGAGTGGTGGAGTGAATAGGCACTATGAAACCCGGCAACCGACAGCTTGTACGGTGCCAATACCTACGGGATTTTTCCGAATGATGAGGAAGACATTTAATCTCATAGGTTCCTATGAGGATTTTTTTATTTAAGGTCACAAATGGGAGGAAATAATGAATAAACACTTTTTTACATCAGAATCTGTTACAAAAGGTCATCCAGATAAAATATGTGACCAAATAAGTGACAGCGTATTGGATGCTATTTTAGCACAAGATCCAAATGCCAGAGTTGCATGTGAGTGTGCAATAAATACAGGACTTGTTCTTGTTATGGGAGAAATAACAACAAGCGGATATGTAGATATTCCAAAAATTGTAAGAAAAACAATTACAGATATTGGATATACAAGAGCCAAATTTGGGTTTGACGGAAATACATGTGGTATTATTACATCAATAGATGAACAATCAAGTGATATTGCAATGGGCGTTGATAAATCTCTTGATGCAGCAGAAGACGAAGAAGAAAACGGAGCAGGAGATCAAGGTATAATGTTTGGTTTTGCTTGCAACGAAACAGAAGAATACATGCCTCTTCCTATTTCTCTTGCAAATAAACTTGCTTTAAAATTAACAGAAGTAAGAGAAAATAAAACTTTAGAATATTTAAGGCCTGACGGAAAAACTCAAGTAACTGTTGAGTATGATGGCGATAAACCTGTAAGAATAGATACAGTTGTTATATCAACACAACATGATGAAAAAGTATCCTTAGATACAATTAAACATGACATGATAGAATATGTAATAAAAGACGTTATAGATGAAGATCTTCTTGATGAAAATACAAAATATTTTATTAATCCTACCGGAAGATTTGTAATAGGTGGACCTCAAGGAGATAGTGGGCTTACAGGAAGAAAAATAATCGTAGATACATATGGTGGATATGCAAGACACGGCGGTGGAGCTTTCTCAGGAAAAGATCCTACAAAAGTAGATAGAAGTGCTTCATATATGGCAAGATACATTGCAAAAAATATAGTTGCAAGCGGTATATGTGAAAAGATTGAAATTGAAGTTGCATATGCAATTGGGGTTGCAAAACCTGTAAGTATATATGTCAATACTTATGGTACATCAAAATTAAGTGATGATAAAATAGTTGAAATAATAAATGAAAACTTTGATTTAAGACCTACAAAAATTATTGAACATCTTGATTTAAGACGTCCTATTTATAAACAAACAGCAGCTTATGGACACTTTGGAAGAAGTGAATTCCCTTGGGAAAAATTAGATAAAGTAGATGATTTGAAAAAATACTTATAAAATAAAGTAATTTAAAAAAAATCCTTTATTATTTTAATTAAATGTTGTAATATAATTTATAAGTAGCAAATTATTACCAGGGAGTAAGAAAAAATGGATGTAATTGATAGAAAAATACTAGAAAGATTAAATGTTGACGGAAGAATTACAATGAAGCATTTGGCAAACGAGCTTGGCTTATCTGCTCCTGCTGTTGCTGAAAGAGTAAAAAGATTAGAACAAAAAGGAATAATTACTGCTTATAAAGCTATAATAAACAGGGAAAAACTTGGTCAAGGGATAACCGTATTTATTACCATAGATATGCCCGCAAGTAAGTATGATGAATTTAAGGAGTTTGCAAATAATACAAGTGAAATAAGTGAATTTTATTATTTAACCGGACAATACTCCTTAATAATAAAAGCTTATGTAACAAGTACAACTCACCTTGCAGAGCTTCTTGAAGGAGCACAACAATTTGGAACAACAGAAACATTTGTTGTTATGTATGCTCATGTAAAAGATAATATTTTTTGATATAAAAATGAAATAAATATGAAAAATAGTCGAAAATTGCTTCTAATTTTCGGCTTTTTTATTGCTATTTAAAATTTAAAGAATTATAATAAATGATAATTATTTGGGAGGGGTGTAATGGAATCAATTAATAAATTAGGTGTAGATATTGGCTCGACTACTGTTAAAGTAGTCATTATGGACATTAATAATAATATTTTATATTCAAAATATGAAAGACATTTTGCAAATATTCAAGATACTCTTTTAAGTATGATAAAAGAGGCTTTAGATAAAATAGGGGATTGTAAAATTTACCCGGTTATAACAGGTTCAGGCGGGCTTAGCCTATCAAGTTACTTAAATATTCCTTTCGTCCAAGAAGTTGTTGCGGTTTCAACTGTTCTAAGAAAATTCCATCCAAATACCGATGTTGCAATAGAAATCGGAGGGGAAGATGCAAAAATTATTTATTTTGATGGTGGAATTGAACAGAGAATGAATGGTATATGTGCCGGAGGTACAGGTTCTTTTATTGACCAAATGGCTTCTTTATTAAAGACTGATGCCAATGGACTTAATAAACTTGCGAAGGATTATAAAAATATATATCCTATTGCCGCAAGATGTGGTGTGTTTGCTAAAAGTGATATACAGCCGCTTATTAATGAAGGAGCAACAAGAGAAAATCTTGCAGCTTCTATTTTTCAAGCCGTTGTTAATCAAACAATAAGCGGGCTTGCTTGTGGTAAACCAATTAGAGGCAATGTTGCTTTTTTAGGTGGACCGCTTTATTTTATGAGTGAGCTTAAAAAAGCTTTTATAAGAACTCTTAATTTAAAGGACGAAAATGTAATATCGCCTGAAAATCCACACTTGTTTGCAGCTATTGGAGCAGCTTTAAGCAGTGAAGAAAAAGAAAATATTACACTAGAAGAATTAGAAACAAGATTAAGTAGTGAAATCAAATTAAATAGTGAAATAAAAAGAATAGAAAGTCTTTTTGAAAGTAAGGAAGACTACGAAGAGTTTACAAAAAGACATGCTGTTCATACAGTAAAAAAAGGTAGTTTGGAAAACTATAAAGGAAACTGTTATCTTGGTATAGATGCAGGTTCTACAACAACAAAACTTGCACTTTGTAGTGAAGACGGAGATTTATTATATTCTTTCTATAGTAGTAATAATGGTTCTGTTTTAGAAACAACAATGAAAGCAATGAGAGATATTTATTCAAAACTTCCAAAAGATGCAAAAATTGTTTATTCATGTTCAACAGGTTATGGGGAAGATTTGGTAAAATCAGCTCTTATGCTAGATGAAGGTGAAGTTGAAACAATAGCCCATTATTATGCTGCATCTTTCTTCGATCCAAAAGTTGATTGTATTTTGGATATTGGCGGTCAGGATATGAAGTGTATAAAGATAAAGAATGGTTCTGTTGATAACGTACTTCTTAACGAAGCTTGCTCTTCAGGATGTGGTTCATTTATTGAAACTTTTGCTAAATCTCTTGATTACAGCGTTGAAGATTTCGCAAAAGAAGCTTTGTTTGCAAAAAATCCTATAGACCTTGGAACAAGATGTACTGTATTTATGAATTCAAACGTTAAACAAGCTCAAAAAGAAGGTGCACCGGTAAGCGATATTTCTGCAGGACTTGCTTATTCAGTTATAAAAAATGCATTATATAAAATAATAAAATTAACAAATCCTGATGATCTTGGAAAACACGTTGTTGTTCAAGGTGGAACTTTCTATAATGATGCGGTTTTAAGAGCTTTTGAAAAAATTTCGGGACATGATGCCGTAAGACCTGATATTGCAGGAATTATGGGGGCGTTTGGAGCTGCTTTAATTGCGAAAGAAAGATATGAAGAAGGAAAAGAAACTTCCATGCTTGATTTGGAAGGAATAAATAAACTTACATATACTACGGTTACAACAAGATGTAAGGGGTGTACAAATAACTGTTATCTTACAATAAATAGTTTTGATGGTGGTAAAAGAAAGTTTATAACAGGAAACAGATGTGAAAAAGGGGCTGGAATACATAAAGATAAGGCGACTGACATAAACTTGTTTGAATATAAAAATAAAATAACTTTTGATTATGAACCATTAAGTGAGGAAGAAGCAGTTAACGGAACTGTAGGTATTCCAAGAGTTCTTAATATGTATGAAAACTATCCTTTCTGGGCTACTTTATTTAAAGAGCTTAAGTTTAGAGTTGTGCTTTCTCCTGTATCAACGAGAAAACTTTATGAATATGGAATTGAATCAATTCCAAGTGAATCAGAATGTTATCCTGCAAAACTTTCTCATGGACATGTTACATATTTAATAAGACAAGGAATAAAAACTATATTCTATCCTTGTATTCCTTATGAAAGAGATGAAACACCTGAAGCAGGAAACCATTATAACTGTCCTATTGTTACATCTTATGCAGAAAACATCAAAAACAACGTTGAAGAAATCGAAAGTGAAAATGTTAAATTTTTAAATCCTTTCTTTGCATTTACAAATAAAAATACAATAAAAGAAGGAATAATTAGAGAATTTACAAAAGGTGGAGAAACAGGTTTTGACTTAGATAAAAATGATGTTTCAAAAGCAGTTGATAAAGCATGGGATGAACTTTTAAGCGTAAGAGAAAAAATAGCTAAAAAAGGTGAAGAAGTAGTAAAATATCTTGACGAAACAGGTAAAAGAGGAATTGTTCTTGCCGGTAGACCATATCATATAGACCATGAGGTAAATCATGGTATTGATAAGATGATAAACTCTTATGGTATTGCAGTATTAACCGAAGACAGCGTTTCTCATCTTAGTGAAGTTGAAAGACCTCTTATTGTAATGGATCAATGGATGTATCATTCAAGATTATATAAAGCTGCAAGCTTTGTAAAGACAAAAGATAATATCGATCTTGTACAGCTTAACTCATTTGGATGCGGACTTGATGCGGTTACTGTTGACGGAGTAAAAGATATATTATCTTCTGTAGGAAAAATTCATACTGTACTTAAGATTGATGAAGTAAATAACTTAGGAGCTGCAAGGATAAGAATTCGTTCGCTTCTTGCAACACTTAAAATAAGAGATAAGAAAAAAACAAAGAGAAAAATAAAAAAATCAAGTTATGAAAGAGTTGAATTTACAAAGGAAATGAAGAAAGATTATACAATTCTTTCTCCTCAAATGTCTCCTATACATTTTTCATTGTTTGAAGCTGCTCTTAATTCTTGTGGGTATAAGTATGAAGCATTACAAGATGATAGTAAAACAGCTGTTGACATTGGGCTTAAATATGTAAACAACGATGCTTGTTATCCTTCTTTGATTGTTGTTGGCCAAATTATGGAAGCATTGAATTCAGGTAAATACGATACTGACAAAGTTGCCATAATGATAACTCAAACAGGTGGAGGATGTAGAGCGACAAACTATATCGGATTTATTCGTAGAGCTCTTGAAAATGCCGGAATGGGACATATCCCTGTAATTTCTCTAAATGCAAACGGAATAGAAACAAACGAAGGTTTTAAAATAACACCTAAACTTTTAAACAAAGGTTTGCAAGCTGTTGTTTACGGCGATTTGTTTATGAGAGTATTATATAGAATGAGACCTTACGAAGTAGTAAAAGGTTCTGCGGATTTACTTCATAAAAAATGGGAAGAAAAATGTATAAAAGATTTATCAAAACCTCGTTCTTCTAAAAAAGTTTTCCATGAAAACATAAGAAATATTATAAGAGAGTTTGATGAACTTCCAATTACAAATGAAGTTAAACCAAAAGTTGGAATAGTAGGTGAAATTCTTGTTAAATTCCTTCCTGGTGCAAATAATCATTTGGTAGACTTACTTGAAAAAGAAGGAGCGGAAGCCGTTATGCCGGATCTTCTTGATTTCTTATTATACTGTTTCTATAACAACAACTTTAAATCAGATAAACTTGGTATGAAGAAAATTAGCGCAACAATATCCAATTTAGGAATAAACTTTATAGAAACATACAGGAAAGTTTATAAAGAAGAATGTGCAAAGAGTGTACATTTTAATGCTCCAAATCAAATAAATAAACTTGCTTATTATGCAAATGATGTTGTGTCTGTTGGTAACCAGACAGGTGAAGGCTGGTTCTTAACAGGTGAAATTTTGGAACTTATTAAATCAGGTGTAAATAATGTTGTTTGTACACAGCCTTTCGGTTGTCTTCCAAACCACGTTGTTGGTAAAGGTGTAATTAAGAAAATAAGAGAAATGTATCCTTTATCAAATATAGTTGCAATAGACTATGACCCTGGAGCAAGTGAAGTTAATCAGCTTAACAGAATTAAGCTTATGCTTTCTCAAGCAAATATGAATTTAAAAGAAACACTTGAGGCAGAAACAGTTGAAGCATAAATATTAAAAGAGTTTTAGAAAATTCTAAAACTCTTTTTTATAATATTATAGTTTATGGATGAAATTAATGATTTTTTATCAATAAACTTAGATGAGAAAAAATATTTTTTTAATATAAATTTATAAATGATTATCAAAATTTAGATATGCAAAAGTTGATAAAAATCAGTAACAATATAAAAAACACACCTTTTGGTGTGTTTTTATTTATTCTTCTTCATCTTGTTTTTGTATATAAGCAATACCTATTGCCCCAGGTCCTGCATATGTTCCAACTGTCGGGCCTATTGAAATTATTTCGCTTTCTTCTATTGGAAGATGTTTGTACATGAAATCTTTAAAGTTTTCAATGGCTTTATGTGCATGAGAATGTCCAAATGTTACAGGATAAGAATAATCAATGTTACCCTTTACTCTTTCAAGCATAAATTTGTAAGATAATTTTTTCCCTCTTACTTTTCCTTCCTGTTCAAGCTCTCCGTCAACTGCCTTTAATACGGGATTAATGTTTAACATCTCGCCTATTGCTGCTGTTGTTTTAGATATTCTTCCTCCGTACATTAAATATTTTAAGGTATTCAAGCAAACGAATAGTCTTAAATTATTTGTCATATGTTCTATTTTTATTGCAATTTCACTGGCATTTTTCCCTTCGTCTCTCATTTTTACGGCTTCACTTATAAGAAGATAGGTTCCAAAGCTTGCAATTTTTGAATCTACAATATAAATTTTATCTTCGTCTACTTCATTTTTTGCTATTGTTGCAGACTGCATAGTACCGCTTAATTTTGAAGATACCATTATTGCAACTATTTCATCACCTTGTGCTATATATTTTTCAAATACTTCTTTAAACTTTATTGGACTTGGTTGTGATGTAGTAGGGAGATTGTCGTGTGCTAAAAGTAACTTTTCATAAAATTCATCATTAGAAATATTAACACTATCTAAAAATTCATCATCGCCAAATCTTACCGTTAAAGGTACTACCGTAATATCAAGTTTTTCTACAATTTCTTTGCTTAAATCGCATGTACTGTCTACAATTATTCTTACCATTTTATGCACCTGCCTTGCTTTTATTTGTAAAGAATTTTTCAAGTTCAACTACGCCTTGAATAAGAACTTCTCTTTTTTCTTCTGGGAAGAAATTAAGCATTTCTCTTGCCATATTTTCGTGAAATTGTGCATGATTTTTTTCTACTTCGTGTCCAAGTTTTGTTGCATAAATTTTTATGACTCTTTTGTCTTCATCGTTTCTTTCTCTTTTTAAATAACCTTTTTTTTCAAGAGCATTAACGCTTATTGTTAATGTTCCAGGAGTAATATTTAATGATTTTGCAATGTTTGAAGATGTATTATTTCCGGCTTTTTCGTTTTTTACCACGGCTTCTATTACGTGCATTTCTCTTATTGAAAGGTTTTTGAATTTACCTTTTTTTAAAGCATTACCTTCAACTTTTAGTATCTCATTAAATATTTCAACCAAAAAGTCATTTAAAATTTGTTCTTGTTTATTCATATAATCTCCATTCTTAAGGCTTAACGTTAACTAAATTATATCATGGGGTTATATTAAAAGCAAAACAATATGCTTTATAACATAAAATATTTTAATGGGTTTTTAATGTTAGATTAATTGCAAATTTAATAATATTTATATATTATATAAACATATAAATTTGCTTTGGAGGACATCTTTGATATGAATGAAAAAAAACTATATAAAAGCAGAGATGATAAATGGTTTGGGGGAGTATGTGGGGGAATAGGAGAGTATTTTGATGTAGATTCTATAATAATAAGAATAGTAGCAATAATTCTTGGACTTGTTACAAGTGGTATTCTAATTTTTATATATCTTTTACTTTGTTTTTTAATTCCTTATGAGCCTATAAGAGAATATACAATGCATAGTAAAAAGTTTTCTTCTTTTTACTCTAATAGTTCAGGTGTAAATGAGTATAATACGAAATTCAATTCAGGGGCTTATAAATTTGATGATGAAAAAATTAATAAAAATAAAAATCAACAAAAGATAGGTTTATTTTTAGTTATAATAGGTGTTATTTTGTTCCTTGGAAATGTATTACCAAAATATATGTCAGATTTTATCGTTCCCGTTTGTTTGTTGATTGCAGGGCTTCTTTTAATAGTATCAAGTGTTCCATTTAAAGAAAAAAACAAAGATGTTAATTACGAAAATGTGAATAATATAAATTATAATAATGTTGATAATTCAAGTAGTGAAAAAAGTAATGTTATAAAAGAAGATGATATTAATAAAGAAGAAAATATTATAGAAGATGATTGTATAAATGAAAAATCACAATCTTCTATAGTTGAATATTCAAATGTAAATGAAGAAAACGAAGAAACTGAAAATGATTCTGATAAAGGTGAATTTACCATTGAAGAAATAAAGAAAATGAGAGAAGAAGGTAGTGAAAATCATGAATAGAAATCTAAAAATAATACTTGGAATTCTTTTAATAGTTATTGGTGCCGGATGCATCTTAAATTTGCTTGATATTTATATTCTCTCTTTTTCTGGGTTTGTAAAAGCAATAGATTTAATGTGGCCCTTATTTTTGGTTGTTATTGGATTGTTTCTTTTATATCAAAATAGAAAAATTAGAGCTGTTGTTTTAGCTATAATGGTTATATTGTTGTTTGCTGGAACAATTTATTATACTACGACAAACCACTATAACCTTTTTAATAATAATCATGACTTTAATTTTAACGAACATTATAATGATTCCGATAACTTTTTTAATAATTAATGTTATAATGTAATAAGAAATTATATTATTAAGGAGTTTGTTATGCTTTTTGAATTTGATCTTAGAACTGATAATGAAAATTTCCATAATATAACGGATATGGTTAAAAGTGCACTTAAGGAAAGCAAAGTGCAAAATGGTTTATGTACAGTATTTTCTCCTCATACAACCGCAGGAATAACAATAAATGAAGCTGCAGATCCTGACGTTGTTGGTGATATGTTATTTGCCTTTGATAAGTTTTTCCCTGATATGAGAGAATTTAGGCACTATGAAGGTAATAGTACTGCTCATATAAAAACCAGTGTTGTAGGGTGTAGCGAAACTATTATAGTTAAAGATAATGAATTGTTGCTTGGTACATGGCAGGGTATATACTTTGCTGAATTTGATGGTCCAAGACATAGAAGATTTTATGTAAAAATAATTGAAGATTAATTTTAAAGAAGCATTTTTATGCTTCTTTTTTTATGTATTTACATGTTTTTTTACCTTAAAATATTGGTTTAATCATAAAAATGAGGCTTTTTTATTGCTTTTTTATATTTTAAGGTGTATAATAATTTAGGCTAGATGAGTGGGCGTATGTCCACTCATTGTTTTATATTGTTTTATTTAGGAGGCTTTATATTGAAAATTACAGATAAAATTGAAGCTTTAAGTGAAGATATATTAAGTGAAAATGGGCTTGAACTTGTTGATATAGAATTTAAAAAAGAAGGAAATAACAAAGTTTTAAGATTATATATTGAAAGAATTGAAGGAAGAGTCAATCTTGACGATATAAGCAATGTAACAAGACTTATATCAGATATGCTTGATGAAGAAGACATAATAGAAGAAGAATATATTTTGGAAGTATCTTCTCCCGGAGTAAACAGAGTTATAAAAAAAGAAAAAGATTTTATAAAGTTTACAGGTAAAAAGATAGATGTAGCACTTTTTAAGTCAGTGGACGGAAGGAAAAAATTCAGTGGTATTTTGGAAGGGTATGAAGACGGAAAAGTTTTAGTTTTGGTAGACGATGATCATATGGCTATTCCAAAAGAAGATATAAGTAAAGTTAATTTAAGTTTTGATTTTAAATTTTAATTAAGGAGTAAAAAAATGGCAAGAAAGAAAAAACAAGAAGCAGATCATTCTTTAAAAGATTTTATTGAAGCATTAGATGAAATTAACAAAGCAAAAGGTATAGATAAAGAAGAAATTATTGTAGCAGTTGAACAAGCACTTGTTGCTGCTTATAAAAAAGATACAAGAAGCAATGTTGATTTGGTTGTAAACATAAATAGAACAACAGGGGCTATTGATGCTTTTTATTCAAAAGAAATTGTAGAAGAAGTTGAAGATGACGATAAGGAAATTTCACTTCACGAAGCATTGGTTCTTGATAAAAGCGCCGTTCTTGGAGGAAGTGTTATAACTCATATTGATCCAAAAGGCTTTGGAAGAATTGCAACACAAAATGCAAAACAACTTATTATTCAAAAACTTAAAGAATCAGAAAGAAATATCATCAGCAATACATTCATGAAGAAAAAAGATGAAATGGTAAGCGGTGTTATTCAAAGAGAAGAATACAAAGAAGTAAAGAAAATGATTCACGGAGAACCTGTTATTGAACAAAACAGAATTATCCATATTGATTTAGGTAAAGCTGAAGGTATAATGAACAGCCAAAATCAAGTAAAAAGTGAACATTATCATCCTGGAATGAGACTTAAAGTTTATGTTGCTGATGTAATAATAACAACAAGAGGACCTCAAATTATTCTTTCAAGAACTCATCCTGGACTTGTTAAAAGATTATTTGAAGAAGAAGTTGCAGAAATTGCAGATGGATTAGTTGAAATTAAATCAATTTCAAGAGAAGCAGGAAGCAGAAGTAAACTTGCTGTTTATTCTGAAGATGAACAAATCGATCCTGTTGGAACATGCATAGGTCCTAAAGGAATTAGAATTCAAAATGTTTTAAATGAAATCGGTGAAGAAAAAATCGATATTATTAAATGGAGCGAAGATCCTGTTGAATACATTAAAAATGCATTAGCTCCTGCCGAAGTTTTAAAAGTTGATATTTTACAAACAGAAGAAAACGATGGAAAAAATTCTGCAATGGTTGTTGTAGATGATTCTCAACTTTCTCTTGCAATAGGTAAAGACGGACAAAACGTAAGACTTGCTGCAAGACTTACAGGTTGGAAGATTGATATTAAAAGCAAAAGCAAATTTGAAAGTGAAAACGCTGATAGTGAAGTAAATATTTTAGACAGTGTTGAAGAAGTTTTACTTTCTGAGGATGAAGAATAATATAAGAGGTGGAATATGAAAAAGACACCACTTAGAACCTGCTTGATTTGCAGAGAAAAATTTAATAAAAGAGATTTATTAAGGATTGTAAGAGATAAGGAAAATAACAAAGTTGTTTTTGATAAAAGCGGGAAAATGAATGGGCGAGGAGCTTATATTTGTAAAAATCCCGATTGCATAGAAAAAATGGTAAATGCAAAAATAATAAACAATTCACTTAATATGAATCTTACTAATGAAGATATTACTCCTCTAAAAGAAGAGGTTTTAAAGTATATAAAATAAAGTAAGGAGGGTTTTTTAGTATGAGAGTTTACGATATGGCTAAAGAATATGGCTTTCCAAGTAAAGAATTTGCTGAAATAATGAAAAATATGGGTATTCCCGTAAAAAATCATATGAGTGCCGTAAGCGCACAACAAGAGAAATATTTTAGAAATAATTTTAATAAAGAGGATTATTTGAAAAATAAAGAGAATAAACCTGTTAATAAAACACAAGAACAAAGCGAAGATGAAAAACCAAATAAAGAAGAAAGAAAAAATCCTGTTGATAAAAAACAAAAGGATAATCAAAAAAACAATAAAAATAATCGTTTTGTAAAACCTGAAAAGAAGGAAGAAAAAGAACCTGAAGTTGTTGTAATATATAACGAAGAAAAGAAGAATAATAAAAACAAACCAAAGAAAAGCAACAAACATTATGATTATGACAGTAATGATGATAAAAGCGATAATGTTGTAAAAGGTGAAAAATTTAAAAACAAGAAAAATGACAACAGAAATCAAAAGAATGAAAAAGGCTACGGTTCAAAGAAAAACAAGAAAAATAAAAAAGATAAAAAAGAAGTAGTTCCTAAATTTATTGATAACTCAAAGAAATCTAAGGTTTCTAAGTCTAAATATAAAAAGAAAAGTAAAATAGAAAAAGAAGAAAAACAATTAGAAAATTCTTTAATTAGCGAAATTACAATTCCTGATGGAATTACTGTAGGTGAACTTGCCGCTAAAATAAATAAAGCTCCAACAGAAGTGATAAAAGTTTTAATGGGTTATGGAGTAATGGCAAACTTAAATCAATCAATTGATTTTGATACTGCTTCTATTGTTTGTGAAGAATTTGAAATTACATGTAACCTTGAAGATGAAAATAAAGCAATTGATGATTTATTTGATTCTCATTATCAAAATGAAGATGAACTTGTAAAAAGACCACCTATTATTACAGTAATGGGACATGTTGACCATGGTAAAACATCTTTACTTGATGCAATAAGACATACAAACGTAATTGCAGGTGAAGCTGGTGGTATTACACAACATATTGGTGCTTATACAATTACAATCAATAATGAAAAAATCACATTTATAGATACACCTGGACATGAAGCTTTTACAGCTATGCGTTCAAGAGGTGCATCTGTTACAGATATAGCAGTACTTGTAGTAGCTGCTGATGACGGGGTTATGCCTCAAACAGTTGAAGCTATAAACCATGCCAAAGATGCAGGGGTACCTATTATTGTTGCAATAAACAAAATAGATAAACCTGGTGCAAACCCTGATAGAGTAATGCAAGAACTTACTGAGTATGGACTTGTAAGCGAAGATTGGGGAGGGGATACAATTTGCGTTAAAATTTCTGCAAAGAAAAGACAAGGTATCGAAGATTTACTTGAGATGATACTTCTTGTAGCAGAAGTGGAAGAACTAAAAGCTCATCCAAGCAAACCCGCTGTAGGTACTGTTATTGAAGCTAGACTTGATAAACAAAAAGGTACTGTTGCAACACTTCTTGTTAAGTCAGGTATCTTAAATGATGGTGATACTGTTGTATGTAACGATGTATACGGTAAAGTAAGAGCTATGATGGATGATAAAGGGAATAAAATAAAAGTCGCAGGACCATCTACAGCTATTGAAATTTTAGGATTTAATGAAGTTCCTAATGCCGGTGAAAAATTCTTCGTTGCTGAAAATGAAAGAGAAGGAAGAAAATTTGCCGAAAGAAGAAAAGCTATAATGAGAGAAAATGCGCTTAAGAAGAGCGGACCTGTAAGCTTAGATGATTTATTCAATCAAATAAGCGAAGGCGAACTTAAGGAATTAAAACTTATTGTTAAGGCCGATGTAAAAGGTTCATTAGAAGCATTAACACAATCTCTTGAAAAATTAAATGATAATGAAGATGGTGTTAAAGTAAGCGTAATTCACGGTGGTGTAGGGGCTATTACAGAAAGTGACGTTACATTAGCCGCTGCTTCAAATGCTCTTATTATTGCATTTAACGTAAGACCTGAAGCAAATGCAAAGACAGCAGCAGCAAAAGAAGACGTAGAAATAAGAAGTTACAATGTAATTTATCATGTAATGGAAGAAATCGAAAAAGCGCTTAAAGGTTTACTTGATCCTGAATTTAAGGAAGTTATTGTTGGTATGGCTGAAGTAAGAGAAACCTTTAAGGTTCCAAATATTGGTTTGGTAGCCGGTTCTTATGTTACTGAAGGTGTTATTAACAGAAATGACAAGATAAGAATAATAAGAGACGGTGTAGTTATATTTGAAAGTGAAATAGCTTCTCTTAAGAGATTTAAGGATGATGTAAGAGAAGTACAATCAGGATATGAATGTGGTATTGGTGTTGAAAACTTTAATGATATTAAAGTTGGAGATGTTTTTGAAACATTCAAAATGGAAGAAATCGAAAGAGAGTAAAAAACTTTATGGGATATAGAATAGAAAGAGTAAACGAGCTGATTAAAAACGAATTATCGCTTTTAATCGAGCTTGAACTTCAAGACCCAAGATTAAAAGAAGCAATAATAAGTGTAACAAGAGTAAAAGCAACTCCCGATTTGAAATATGCAAAAGTATATGTAAGTATAATGGGAGAAAATAATAAGAAAGAAGAAATTATTGGAGTGCTTGATAAAGCTAAGGGCTTTTTAAGAAAGTCTATATCAAAAGTTTTACAAACAAAAAATACTCCTGAACTTATTTTTGAACTTGATGATTCTTTAGATTATGCGATGCATATAGACGAAGTTTTAGCAGGTTTAAATCTTGAAGAGGATGAATAAAATGATAGATAGATTTATAGAAATTCTTGAAAATAACAATACATTTTTAATACTTACTCACAAAAATCCTGACGGTGATGCTCTAGGATCATCACTTGCAATGAAAAAGACACTTAAACTTATAGGTAAAGATGTTGATTTATATGTTCAAACACCTATTCCTGTAAATTTAGAAGATATGATTTTGGAAGAGGAAGTTGCAAAATTAGATGATTTGAAAGCAAACTATGATGTTTGTCTTTCAATGGATTCAAGTAGTGAAGATTATTTATTCGGAAATGATTTAAGAAACTTATGCAATAAAACAATAGTAATAGATCATCATGTAACAAATGCAAAATATGGAGATATAAATGTTGTAAGTGAAAAAGCCGCTGCAACCGGAGAACTTGTTTTTGCAATAAGTTCTAAAATACTTGGGACATTGCCTTTAGATATTGCAAGCCTTATATATGTAGCAATATCAACTGATACAGGTAATTTCTCTTATTCAAACACTACTCCTACAACTCATATTATTGGAAGTAAACTTTTAAAACTTGGTGTTGATCAAGGTAAGATTAATGAAATGGTTAAACTTAAAGATTTAAAAAGTTTGATTATAAGAAAAAAATCTTTAGAAAGTATTTATGCTTTTAACAATAATCAAATTTTGGTTATGGTGCTTGATGATGAAAGTATAAATGAAAATACTGATACTGATGGACTAATTGATGCTATTAGATATATTAAAGGATGTAAACTTGCTGCACTTGTAAAAAGAGCAGATGAAAACTCTTTTAAAGTTTCTTTAAGAAGCGGTGGTGGAAATGTTAATGCTGCTGAAATAGCAAAAGAATTTGGCGGTGGAGGACATGTTAAAGCTGCCGGATTTACTTTTGAAGGAGATAAAAACGAAATTTTGACAATACTTAAAGATATTGATTTAGAGGTTTAATTTGATAAACGGTGTAATTTGCATTAACAAGGAGCAAAACATGACAAGTCATGATGTTTGCTTTAAGGTAAGAAAGATTCTTGGCGAAAAAAAAATCGGACATAGCGGTACACTTGATCCTATGGCAACTGGAGTAATGGGAATACTTGTAGGTAGAAGCACAAAACTTTCCAGTTATATTACTGCTTTTGAAAAAGAATATATTGCAAAAATAGAATTTGGAAAAGAAAGCGACAGTTATGATATATGGACCGCTACAAGAGAAGTTTCTCTTCCAAATTTTTCATTGGATGAGTTTGTTTTTGCTATTAATAAGTTTAAAGGAAAAATAACTCAGACGCCTCCTATATATTCTGCCATAAAAGTAAAAGGAAAACCTTTATATAAATATGCATTGGAGGGAAAGGATGTTGAAATTCCTTCCAGAGAAGTTTATATAAATGATATTGAAGTTGTTGATACCGATTTGCCAAGACATGCTACCATAAAAGTTTCCTGTTCAAAAGGGACTTATATAAGAAGTTTAATAAGCGATATAGGTAAGGAACTTGGAACAAGAGCTGTTATGAGTGGTCTTATAAGAACAAAGAATGGAGCGCTAAATATAGAAAACAGTGTTACATTAAGTGAACTTGAAGAAAAAGTAGTTAGCGGTCGATTAAAAGATGTTTTGCAAAATGATGATTTGTTTTTAAAGGATTTAGAGAGAGTAGATATTAATCCGAGAAGCAGTAAAATCATATTAAACGGTAATGCTTTGATTAAAAAAAATATTTTAACAAATGTCAGTGAAATTAGAGAGAATTCATTGGTAAGGTTATATTTGGATGATAAGTTTATCGGTGTAGGCAAAAGAGTCGAAGAAGAAAACGTACTAATAAGACCAATTAAGATTTTATACGGGGAACAAAAATAATGAAAATATTTCATTCGTTTGGTGAAGCTGATAAAAAAGAAAAATTATCTATGGCCTTTGGTTATTTTGATGGAATACACTTGGGACATGAGAAAATTATAGAAGAAGAAGACAAAAGTTTAAAAAACTGCGTTGTTACATTTGACAAACACCCAATGGATTTAATAAATAAACAACAAGCTCCTAAAAGACTTATGACTATGGATGAAAAAATAGAGTATTTAACTGATATGGGCATTGATTATTTATTTATTATATCTTTTGACTATGATTTTATGAATTTAAAAGATACAGAATTTGTAAATCTTGTTTTAGATAATGTTAATATGCAAAAAATGAAAGTTGGTTTTAATTATCACTTTGGAAAAAACGGAAGCGGAAATAGTGAATTACTTAAAAAGCTTTCAAAGGAAAAAGGATTTGAAATTAAAGTCGTAGATGAATTTAAGATTGACAATGAAAGAGTTTGTTCTACTGCAATAAGAAATTATATAAAAGACGGTAATATACAAAAAGCCAATAAATTTTTAGGCAGACCTTATATGGTGGAAGGTATAGTTTGTGAAGGTAAACATCTTGGAAGGCAGATAGGAATACCAACTGCAAATATTTTCCCAGATGAATTAAAAATTATGCCCAAAAGAGGCGTTTATGTAAGCAGGGTTACAATAGATAACGAAGTCTTTTATGGAATAAGTAATGTAGGTGTAAATCCCACATTTAGAGAAACCCCAAGAGTAGAAACTAATATATTTGATTTCGACAGAGATATTTACGGCAAAAAAATCAAAGTAGAATTTTTAGAATTTGAAAGAGAAGAAAGAGCTTTTGATTCAATTGAAGAATTAAAAACCACTATTCAAAAAAGCATACAGTTTGGTAAAAATTACGTAAAAAATAAACTTAATTATTAAATTTATTTAATTAAATAAAGTAAATATAATTTATTTAATTTAAAAATTAAAAAAAATTAGCTTTATTTTATAAAAGTATTTGGTATTTTTAACGTAATAAGTTATAATAGAACTAGTATTTTATCATTTTAGATTAAAGGAGGAAGAAAATGAAAAAAGGAAAAAAATTATTAGCATGCTTGTTAGTTGTAGGAATGCTTATAGGATTTACAGCTTGTGGATCTAAAGATGATTCTGCAAACGGAGAAAAAACTTATATAATTGCTACAGATACAACATTTGCACCATTTGAATTTACAGATGAAAACAATAATTTCACTGGTATTGATGTTGAGTTACTTGATGCAATAGCAAAAGATCAAGGTTTTAATTATGAACTTCAATCTTTAGGTTTTGATGCAGCTGTTGCAGCTTTAGAATCAGGTCAAGCTGATGGTGTTATTGCAGGTATGAGTATAACAGATGAAAGAAAAGAAAAATATGATTTCTCTGAACCATATTATGATTCTGGTGTAGTTATGGCTGTTAAAGCTGATAACACAACAATCAAAAGCTATGAAGATTTAAAAGGTGAAACAGTAGCTTGTAAAACAGGTACAGAAGGTGCTACTTTTGCTGAATCTATAAAAGATAAATATGGTTTCGAAATTTCTTACTTTAAAGATTCTCCAAAAATGTACGAAGATGTTAAAACTGGAAATACTGTAGCTTGTTTTGAAGATTATCCTGTAATGGGTTATGGTATCTCTCAAGGTAACGGATTAAAAATGGTAACAGACATGGAAAAAGGTTCTTCTTATGGTTTTGCTGTATTAAAAGGTAAAAATTCAGAACTAATTGAAATGTTCAATACAGGTTTAAAAAATATTAAAGACAGTGGAGAATATCAAAAAATATTAGATAAATATATTGCAGATAAATAGAAATAAAAAAATAGTTGGAGTGATTTAATGAATTTAATAGAGGTTTTTACTGAAGCAGCCCCATTACTTTTTGAAGGGTTTGCAATGACAATACAAATAACAATAATATCATTAATAATAGCGTTTTTCTTAGGGCTTATCTCTTGTATTATGGGGTTATCAAGTTTTAAACCTTTTAAAGCTATATCTAAATTTTATTTATGGATTATAAGAGGAACACCGCTTTTGGTACAATGTTTCTTTGTATACTTTAGTATTCCTCAGTTAATACAATCTTTTGGTATAGATTTTAGACTTACTGCTTATGCAGCCGGTTTAATAACTCTTTCTTTAAACGCCGGTGCATATATGTCTGAAATTTTTAGAGGAGGTATTCAAGCTGTTGATAAAGGTCAAATGGAAGCAGCTAGAAGTTTGGGTTTACCTAAAAGCAGAGCTATGATAAAGGTAATATTACCTCAAGCTATTAAAATATGTATTCCTTCTCTTGTAAATCAGTTTATTATTACTCTAAAGGATACATCTATTATTTCTGTTATTAGTTTAGGCGAGGTAGTATATCAAGCCAATATTTATATCGGAAGAACAATGAATTCATTTGCTACATGGACTATAGTAGGTATAATGTATTTGGTAGCGATTACTATACTTTCTATGATTTCTAATTACATTGAAAGGAGAGTAACCAATGAGTAAATTAAAAGTAACAGATCTACATAAATATTTTAAAAAGTTAGAAGTTTTAAAAGGAATAGATCTTGAAATAAAAGAAGGCGAAGTTGTTTGCATAATCGGTCCTTCCGGCTCAGGTAAAAGTACTTTTTTAAGATGTTTAAATCTTTTGGAAGTTCCAACTAAAGGTGAAATCGAAATTGACGGTAAGTTGATAACAGATAAGAAAAACGATATTAATAAAATGAGAGAAAATATTGGAATGGTATTCCAACAATTTAATCTTTTCCCTCATTTAACTGTTAAGAAAAATATTATGCTTGCTCCGGTAGATTTAAAATTAAAAACACCTGAAGAAGCAGAAAAAAAAGCTTTGGAACTTCTTGAAAGAGTAGGACTTGCTGAAAAAGCAGACGTATATCCTAAGAAACTTTCAGGTGGACAACAACAAAGAGTTGCTATAGCAAGAGCGCTTGCAATGGAGCCTGACATAATGATGTTTGATGAACCTACTTCTGCCCTTGACCCAGAAATGGTTGGGGAAGTTTTAAGTGTTATGAAAGAACTTGCTGCTCAAGGGATGACAATGGTAATTGTTACTCACGAAATAGGTTTTGCCAGAGAAGTAGCGGATAGGGTTATATTTATGGATGAAGGTGTTATTATAGAACAAGGACCACCTTCAGAAGTAATCGGAAATCCTCAAAATCAAAGAACTAAAGACTTTTTAAACAAAGTTTTATAAAAGAAGAAGGAGATATCCTTCTTCTTTTTTTAGTATTTTTGAAATAAAAAATATATTAATTATTAATTTGTAATAACATTTATATAAAATAATAAAATAGAAATTGTTATAAAAAAAGCACCTTGTGGTGCTTTTTTATAAAGAATTGATTATTTCAACGTATTTTTCTTTTGGATAAGCTCCCACTTCTCTTGCTACTTGTTCTCCGCCTTTAAAGAAAATAACTGTAGGAATGCTCATTACTCTAAACTGAATTGCAAGTTCTTGATTTGTATCAACATCAAGTTTACATACTTTAATTTTATTAGAATATTCTTCAGCAATTTCATCTATTGTTGGAGCAAGACCTCTGCATGGACCGCACCAAGTTGCCCAAAAATCAACCATAACAGGTTTATCACTATTTAAAACTTCAGTTTCAAAATTTTCATTTGTTATTGTCACGATATTTTGATTAGCCATAATAGACCTCCTTTAATTCATTATTTACATTTTATGCTATTATATCACCTTATTATGAATATTTATATATTTTATTGAAATTAAATATTAATAATTAAATTTATCATTTTATTTTATGATATAATAATTTAAAATATATCAAAAGAAAAGGCTTGTATGAAAAAAGAACTTAATGAAAGAATAAGAACATATATACATAAAAATCCCGTGAGACTTCATATGCCGGGACATAAAGGAAGAGTAAATGATTTTTATTTAAAAGATTTAACAGAACTTTCATTTAATGATAATTTACTATCCCCCAATGATGTTATTCTAAATTTACAAAATAAAATATCTGATATTTTTAATACAAAATATTCTTTTATTTTAGTAAATGGAAGCACAGGAGGGATTATAAGTTCCATTTTATATTCCTTAAAAGAAAATGATAAAATATTGATTCCAAGAAATAGTCATATTTCATCATATTATGGTTTATATTTAAGTGATGCTAATCCTATTTATATTTATCCAAAGAATAATGATATTGGAATAAGTGAAGAAGAATATATATCTGCATTAAATAAAAATAAAGATATAAAAGCAGTATTTATAACATATCCAAGTTATTTTGGATATTCACTTGATATAAAAAGTTTATGTAGAAGAATAAAAGAAATAAATAGAGAAATTATAATAATTGTAGATGAGGCTCATGGAGCACACTTTTCTTTTAGTAAGGAATATCCTGCTTCAGCACTTACCGCACAGAGTGATATAGTAATTACATCTATGCATAAGACACTATCTGGATTAACTCAAACTTCACTTTTACATATAAACAGTGATATAATTGATATTCAAAGGTTGAAATTATTTTTCAAGATGACAACTTCAACATCTCCTTCATTTTTGTTTTTGCAAAGTGTAGAAGAAGCGGTATCCTTTGCAGAAGAAAAAGGAGAAAGTATATTAAGTCAAATAAAAGAATGGTATACTGGTGCAAAAAAAGAGATAGAAGAAAATACAAATTTTTATTTGGAAGAATTTAATAGTGATATTCATGATTATACAAAATTATGTATAGGTGTTGATAATACTGGTTTTGATGGTTATTCATTATCAGAAATACTGGAAAATAATTATGATATATTTACAGAATGTTCAACAGAAAAATATGTTTTGGTATATCTTGGACTGCTTAGTAAAAAAAGCGATATTGATAGTTTAATTAGTGCATTAAAAAATATCAATAAAACATACAAAACTAATGTAGGCAAAAAAAAGGATATTATTTTTAAACATATTAAACCTATAATAAAATATTCTATGAGAAAAACTCTTTCTTTTGAAAAGAAAAGAGTAGAAATAGATGATAGTTTAGGAAGTGTAAGCTATGATTTTATATTTCCTTATCCTCCAGGATATCCTATACTTACTCCAGGGGAAATAATTAATAAGGAAATAATAGATTATATAAAAGAAATAAAAGATAAACAAACGATTCTAGGAATAGAAAATGAATTTATAAATGTTATTAAGGAGAAATAATGGCTAAGGGAAAACTATTTGTAATAGAAGGGCTTGATGGAAGTGGAAAACAAACACAAAGCGAACTTTTAGTAAAAAGATTAAAAAAAGAAGGATATAATGTTTTAAGGGCAAGTTATCCAAATTATAAAAGTGATTCTTCAGCTTTGGTGAAAATGTATTTAAACGGTGATTTTGGAAGTAATGCAGAAGATATAGATCCAAAAGTTGCTTCTACATTTTATGCCGTTGATAGATATGCAACATATAAAAAGGAATATGAAGAATTTTATAATAATGGTGGAATAATTATTGCAGATAGATATGTAACTTCAAATATGCTTCATCAAGGTTGTAAAATAAAAGATATAAAAAAAAGAGAAGAATTTTTAAATTGGCTGTTGGATTATGAATATAATATGTTTAAAATTCCTACTCCTGATAAAATATTTTTCTTGGATATTGACCCTAAAGTTTCTCAAAAACTTATAAAAGACAGAGATAATAAATTTACAAATGAGCATGAAAAAGATATTCACGAAAGTAATTTTAAATATTTAATGTCTGCTTATGAAAATGTAAATTTTCTTATAAAAAATTACGGTTTTGAAAGAATTGAATGTGTAGAGGATAATAAATTAAAAAGTATTCAAGAAATCAATAATGATTTATACAAAAGAATTAAAAATAATTTAGGAGGTAATACAATGAAATTAATAATAGCGATTGTTCAAAATGAAGATGCATTTATTTTATCAGATGCGCTTACAGATGAAGGTTACCAAGTAACTAAACTAAGTACAATGGGCGGATTTCTAAAACTAAAAAATGTTACATTAATGATAGGAACAGAAGATGAAAAGGTTGAAAGAGCTCTTGAAATAATGAAAAAAATATGTAAAAAAAGAGAACAGGTTGTTTCTACTCCTGTTGATGCTTCATTTATGGAAAGTCCTCTTACTACTTATTCTGCAAGCGTTGAAGTTGGAGGGGCAACTGTATTTATCTTAGATGTTGCCAGATTTGAAAAATATTAATTATGTTTGATAATTTATTAAAAACCGAAAAAGATATTTTGTTAAATCATATAAATAATGATACTATGGCTCATGCCTATTTGTTTTATGGTGCAAAAGAAGAAATTTTAGATAATACTATATTAGAATTTTTAAAAACATTGTATTGTAAAAACAGTAGGTATTATTGTGATGAATGCAATGAGTGCTTAAAAATAAATACAAATAATAATATAGATATTACTCATATTTATAAAGACGGTGCAAGCATAAAAATAAAGCAGATAAGACAGATGCAGTATAAAGTTTCTCTTTCAAGCAGTGAATACAAATATAATATTTTTGTTGTTCATTGTGCTGATTCTATGACTGTTGAAGCCGCTAATGCATTTTTAAAAACATTGGAAGAGCCTGTAAAAGATACAATTATAATATTATCTTCTTCAAAAAAAGAAATGATTTTACCAACTATTCTTTCAAGGTGTATAGAAATTAAGGTAAATGACAGTAATGAAAATGCTACTCTTTCTGATGAAGAAAAAACATATTTGCTTGAAAATTTACTTTCTATATTTAAAGGAAATAACTTAAATAATGTAAATATTAGCAAAAAACTTGTAAAGGATAGAAATAAAGTTGAAAATTATGTAGTTTTTATAATGAAATTTTTATCAGATGTGTTAATATATAAGGAAAGCAACTTGGATATTACTTTTAATAGAGATAAAAATAATTATAAAAATTATGTTAAAGAAGTAAATAAACTTGTTACAAAACACAAACTAAAAAAAATCATTGATAAAATGTTAAACATAAACTTAATGATTAATTATAATGTTAATGCCTCATTGGCATTTTTAAGTTTGTTTATGTATATTGAGGAGGATATTTAATGCAAAAAGTAGTGGGGGTAAGATTTAAACCCGCAGGTAAGATATATTATTTTGATCCTAAAAATATTTATTTAAAATTACAGGATAATGTTATAGTTGAAACTGCAAGAGGTCTTGAATATGGGACCGTTGCCGGTAAGGTTAAATATGTTGAAGATGAAGAAGTAACAAAACCTATAAAACCGGTAATAAGAAAAGCAACAGCAAAAGATACAAAAATTCACGAAGAAAATCTTGTTAAAGCTGAAAAAGCTTTGGAAATTTGTAAAAAAGAAATAGCTAAACAAGGTCTTGATATGAAGCTAATAAGAGCAGAATATACATTTAATGCTCAAAAGGTAATTTTTTATTTTACTGCAGATGGTAGAATTGATTTTAGAGAACTTGTAAAAAATTTAGCTGCTATATTTAGAATTAGAATTGAACTTAGACAAATAGGTGTAAGAGATGAATCCAAGATACTTGGAGGGCTTGGGCCTTGTGGTTGTGAGCTTTGTTGTAATAAATGGCTTGGAGAATTCCAACCTGTTTCAATAAAAATGGCAAAAGAACAAGGTTTATCTCTTAATCCTTCAAAAATTTCGGGAATATGCGGAAGACTTCTTTGTTGTCTTCAATATGAGCATAATTGCTATGAAGATGCTCTTTCAAGACTGCCAAGAGTTTCTGATAAAGTTAAAACCGAAGATGGCGTCGGTACAATAGAAAGATTAAACGTATTAAAAGAAACTTTACTTGTTAAATTTGAAAATGATGGAGATATTGCTTTTAAAGAATATAAAAACGATGAAGTAAAAGTTTTAAAGAGAAAGAAAAAACATTGTAACAATAAAGAATGTGACAATAAAAATTGTCCTAACCATTCAAAACATGATGAAATAGAAGAACCTTTGGATGAAGAGTTAAAAGCACTTGAAAGAGAAGATTAGGAGAAAAGACCTTTGAAAGATTTTTTTAAAAAATATTTTATTGATACATTGTCAAGTATGGCACTTGGACTGTTTTCTACTTTAATTATAGGAAGTATATTAAATCAAATAGGTGTTGTGTTTAATATAAGTTTTTTAACTGATACATTGTATCCGGCTTTAAAAACAATGACAGCACCTGTTATAGCAGTTAGTGTTTCATATGGACTTAAGGCTGATCCTCTTGTAATATTTGCATGTGGGGGTGCAGGATTAATAGGTGGGGATCCTATAAGTGCTCTTCTTTGCGGGATAAGTGGTTCCGTGGTAGGTATGCTTATTTCAAAAAGGACAAGCATAGATATAATCGTAACTCCGATTGTTACAGTATTGGCGGCAGGTATAGTTGGATATTATGTAGGACCTATAATGCAGGATTTTATGGCATTTTTAGGTGATATAATAATGAAAGCCTGTGAACAAGAACCTTTTGTAATGGGGATTTTGGTAAGTGTAATTATGGGGATTATTTTAACACTTCCAATATCTTCCGCAGCTCTTGGTATAATGCTTAATTTATCCGGACTTGCTGCAGGTGCAGCGTGTGTGGGATGTGCTTGCCAAATGGTTGGTTTTGCGGTAATGAGTTTTAGAGAAAATAAAATTGAAGGTCTTATTTCACAAGGACTTGGGACAAGCATGCTCCAAATAGGCAACATTATGAAAAAGCCTGTGCTTTTCTTACCGCCTATAATTACAAGTGCAATTCTAGGACCTGTGTCTACTATTGTATTTAAAATGACAAATACAGCATATGGTGCGGGAATGGGAACAAGCGGACTTGTAGGTCAGTTTGGTATGATTGAAGCTATGGGAAGTTCAACCGGTGTTATTGCAATGATGATTTTAATGCATTTTGTTCTTCCGGCTTTTATAACCCTTGTAATAAGTGAAATATTCAGAAAGAAAAATATCATCAAACCAGGTGATTTAAAATTAGATTTAAAATAGGAGAATTGGTATGGAAAAATTATTTAACAGTACAAGAGACAAAAACAATAAACTTACACCTTCAAAAGCTATAATAAAAGGTCTTAGTGATGATGGTGGTTTATTTGTTCCTGAATTTTTAGATGAAGTAAAATTTGATTATAAAGATTTTATAGGTAAATCTTACAATTACATAGCAAAAACAATTTTAGGTGCTTTTTTAGATTTTTCAAAGGAACAAATTGATTATTGTGTAGATAAGGCTTATAGTTTAGATAATTTTGAAAATGAAAATATTTTTAACGTTGTTGACGTTGAAGATGGTCTTTCTGTTCTTGAATTATTTACGGGAAATACAATTGCTTTTAAAGACTGCGCTCTTTCCATTTTACCTCTTTTATTAAATTGTGCAAAAGAAAATGTAAATGATAAAGATGATGTTCTTATTTTAACAGCTACGAGCGGGGACACAGGTAAAGCTGCTTTAGAAGGATTTCATGATATAGATGGTATTGATGTTATAGTTTACTATCCATATAAAGGTGTATCAAGACTTCAACTTCTTCAAATGCTTACTCAAAAAGGTAAGAATGTAAAAAGTTATGCAGTAAAAGGTAATTTTGATGATACTCAAAATGGTGTAAAAGAAATTTTTAATGATAGTGAATTTGCAAAGGAACTTGAAAAATACGGAGTAAAACTTTCTTCTGCAAACTCAATTAATATAGGAAGACTTCTTCCTCAAGTTGTTTATTATTATCATGCTTATGTAAGATTAATAGAACAAGGAAAAATTAAAGAAGGAGATAAAGTAAACTTTATAGTTCCAACAGGTAACTTTGGAAATATTTTAGCTGGATATTATGCTTATTTAACAGGTCTTCCTGTAAATAAATTAATATGTGCTTCAAATGACAATAATGTACTTTTTGATTTCTTCAAAACAGGTGTTTATGATAAAAATAGAGAATTTAAAAAGACAATTTCTCCTTCAATGGATATTTTAATTTCTTCAAACCTTGAAAGATTAATATATCATATGTATAACTCAGATGATAAAAAAGTAACAGAGCTTATGAATAAATTAAGTAAGGACGGAAAATATACAGTTGATAAAGAGTATATGGATAATGCTGACAATTTCATCGGAGGATATGCAAGTGAAGATGAAATAAGAGAAGCTATAAAATACGTTTATGAAAACGACGATTATTTAATGGATACTCATACTGCTGCAGGATATAAAGTATATAAAGATACAAAAGAAGATGATACATATTCTGTATTATTATCTACAGCGTCAGCTTATAAATTCTCTAAAGATGTATATCACTCAATTTTTGATGATGAAGTTAATGCAAATGATGATGTTGAGTATATGTACAAGTTAAATGAAAAAACAAATGTAAAAATTCCAAAAGCTGTTGATAATATCGAAAACTTCCAAAGAAGAGAAGAAGAAGTTATTACAAAAGAAGATATGAGAAATTCAATAATAAAATATATAGAAGGTAGAAAATAATGTTTGAAATAAAAGCTCCGGCTACAAGTGCCAATATATGTTGTGGATTTGATACATTTGGACTTGCAGTAACTTTATACAATACTTTTAAAGTAGAAAAAAGTGATAAATACATATTTGATGGAAGAGTAGAAGACATTAACAATACAAACAATCTTATTTTAACAAGTATGCTTACTGCTTGTAGATTTTTAGATAAAGAACCGGTTCCTGTAAAAGTTGATGTTTTTAGCGATGTTCCTTCAACTAGAGGACTAGGAAGCAGTGCAACTTGTGTTGTAGCAGGAATAATAATGGCATATAAAGTTCTTGATGTAGAGGTTGATATTGATGATGTGTTCAATATTGCTTCAAGTATAGAAGGACATCCCGATAATGTAGCTCCTTGTATTTTTGGAGGTACTACGCTTTCTTATAAACAAGATGATGAGTTTAAATATTATAAAATAAATGCAAATAAAAAATATAAGATATGTGCGTTTATTCCTCGTTTTAAACTTTCAACAAAAAAAGCAAGAAATGTTCTTCCGGAAAAATATTCGAGAGAAGATGTTGTATTTAACATACAAAGAGCATCTTTACTTCCTCTTAGTTTAGAAAGAGGGGATAGTGAATTTGTTAAAGATGCACTTCAAGATAAAATTCATGAACCATATAGAAAAGACTTAATAAACGGATATGATGATGTGGTAAATTTAACTAAAAAATATGGTTTTGTGGGAACATATTTATCTGGTGCAGGGCCTACAATTATGGGTGTCTATGAAGGAAACATTGATCTTAAAAAATTAAGATTTGATTTAAGAAAATTAAAAGATAAATATGATTTATATCCTTTAAAGATTGATTTTAACGGTGTAAGATATTAAAAAAGATGACTAAATGTCATCTTTTTTTATTCTTCTAACCAAGAAGAAAAATCTGCATCACTTGGCATTCTAAAATCTCCTCTTGGACTTAAACTTACCGACCCAACTTTGGGAGCATCCGGTGTACACGAACGTTTAAATTGAGAAATGAAAAATCTTCTCATAAAGTTATTTAACCATTTTTCTATTATTTCATCTGAATATTTTTCTTTAAATGCTTGTTTTGCAAGGAAATGAAGTTTATTTTTCTTTGCACCGCATCTTATGAAGTTATATAAGAAGAAATCATGAAGTTCATAAGGACCAATGTTATCTTCTGTTTTTTGTTCTATTTTTCCATCTTTTGTTGGTGGTAAAAGTTCAGGGCTTATTGGTGTATCTAAAATATCAAGTAATATTTCTTTTGTTTTTTCATCGCTTATCATAGCAACTGTTCTTACCAAATGAGAAACTAATGTCTTTGGAACGCTTGCGTTTACTCCGTACATACTCATATGGTCACCGTTATATGTGCACCAGCCAAGTGCCATTTCGCTTAAATCTCCAGTACCAACTAATATTGCACCATGTTTGTTTGCCATGTCCATAAGAATTTGTGTTCTTTCTCTTGCTTGTGTATTTTCATATGTTATGTCATGTATGTTTATATCATGTTCAATATCTTTCATATGAAGAGTTGCAGCTTCTTTTATGCTTATTTCTTTTATAGTTACATTAAGAGATTTCATTAAGTCAAGTGCATTTGTATAAGTTCTATCAGTTGTTCCAAATCCGGGCATTGTAATACCTATAATATTTTCACTTGGAAGGTTTAAAAGTTTCATTGTTTCGCTTGCAACAAGTAAAGCTAATGTTGAATCAAGTCCTCCTGAAATTCCAACAACTAATTTTTTAAGTCCCGTATGTTCAAGTCTTTTAGCAAGTGCTGAGGATTGAATGCTAAATATTTCATTGCATCTTTCAATTCTAAGATTTTCATCACTTGGAATAAACGGATGTGCGTCAACATATCTGTCAAAATCGGAAATCTCATTATCAATAAAAGTTTTTTCAATAACATCATATTCCATATCGTATTCTCTTTTGTTATCATTAAAACTCATATTTTGACGTCTTTGGAAATTAAGTTTTCCCATATCTACATATGCACATGTAAGTTCGTTTTCTCTTTCGAATCTTTTCCCTTTGTTTAATAGAATACCATTTTCTGCAATTACACTGCTTCCGCCGAAAAGTAAATCTGTTGTTGATTCATGAACGCCGGCAGAAACATACATATAACCACATAAGCATTTCGCACTTTGGGATACGATTAAGTTTGTTCTGTATTCATCTTTTGAAACTACCTCATTGCTTGCAGATATATTTAAAATTAAATTTGCTCCGCTTAATGCAAGATTACTGCTTGGAGGGATAGGAACCCATAAGTCTTCACATACTTCTATTCCTACCGTTAGGTCTTCTCTTAGTTTAAATAGCATTTGACCAAAAGGAACTGTTTGATTTGCAATTTTTATTTCATCATAAACATCTCTTCCGCTTGCAAACCATCTTTTTTCATAAAATTCATTGTGAATAGGTATGTATTGTTTAGGTATTATTCCTAAAATTTCTCCTCTAAGCATTATTACAG
This sequence comes from Anaerofustis sp. LCP19S3_F7, assembly GCF_052119445.1. Taxonomy (NCBI): domain Bacteria; kingdom Bacillati; phylum Bacillota; class Clostridia; order Eubacteriales; family Eubacteriaceae; genus Anaerofustis; species Anaerofustis sp. LCP19S3_F7. The sequence continues at coordinate 64,155 of NZ_JBQKFF010000002.1, forward strand.
CACAGTTGTAAAGTGCATTTTTGTATCTTATAGGCATTCCTACAACCAAAGCAATGTCAATCTCTTTTGTGTATTCTGTGATTTCATATAGTGCTTTTTCGCATTGATCTAAAAGTGTATCTTGGAAAAATAAATCTGCACATGTATATGCACTTATAGATAATTCCGGTGTTATAAGAATTTTTACATTTTGTTCATTTGCTTTATCAATTAATTTGATTATTTGTTCTTTGTTATAATCGGGATTTGCAACCTTAACTTTAGGTACACCCGTAGCAACTTTTATAAAACCATAATTATTCATAATTTTCTACCTTCTTAAATATTTAATAACAATTAATTATACCATAATATATAGAAAATGAAAATAATGTAGTTTTTTGATTTTTATTATAACTATCGAAAATGCTCGAAGTTTGACAATTTTTTAGGTTCGTAGTATACTTTATGTCAAAGTTTATTTATGTAAAATCAATCATTTTTTATATTATTTGGGGAGAAAAAAATTGACGAAGAAAAAGAGATTAATAATTTTATTATTAATAGATGTATTAATAGTGTCATTTAGTATGATAATGTCACTTTTATTAAGGTTTGATTTATTTATTATACCTTCAAGATTTTTATATCCTGCACTAAGATTTTTACCACTCGATATTGTTATTGCAATAGCTGTTCTTGCTATTTTTAAAATGTACAATAGAGTTTGGACTTATGCATCGATGGATGAAGTTATTTCTGCTTTTAAGGCTGCTACAGTAATTGAACTTATTTACATTTTCTATCATGTTTACTTAGATGTTGGGATGCCAAGAAGTTACTATTTCTTTGATTTCACTTTTCTTTTTGTTTTAATTGCACTTTCTCGTTTATCTGTAAGAATTTATAAAGGCTTTATTATAAGAAAAAATAAAAGCGAGCTAAAAAGAAATGTTATGATTATAGGTGCCGGTTCAGCGGGTTCTTTACTTATTAAGGAAATAAGAAACGGTATGAAACATTATGAAGTAGTATGTATAATAGATGATAATGAAGAAAAAAGAGGAAAGTATATACATAATATTCCAATTGTAGGCGGAAGAGATGATATTTTATTTAACATTAATAAATATGATATTGATGAAATAATTATTGCAATGCCTTCTGCTTCTGTCGATACAATAAGGGATATAATCACAATATGTAATCAAACAAGTGTAAAACTTAAAATATTACCTGCAATTTCCAAAAGTCTTACAACCTCTTTAACACAAAAGGTTAGAGAAGTTAATTATGAAGACCTACTTGGAAGAGATGCTGTTGATATAAAAAACAAAGAGCTTGGAAACTTTATTGACGGAAAAACCGTTATGGTTACAGGTGGCGGTGGAACTATCGGTTCTGAACTCTGTAGACAAATCGCTGCAAATAAACCTGATAAGTTGCTTGTTGTAGATATATATGAAAATACGGCATATGAGCTTCAAATGGAACTTAAAAGAAAACATCCTGAAATTGATGTACGTGTACTTATTGCATCAATTAGAGATTATGACAGAATGGAATGTATATTTAAAAAATATAATCCACAAATTATTTACCATGCGGCAGCTCATAAACACGTTCCTTTAATGGAGTATTCTCCTAATGAAGCTGTTAAAAATAACTGTAAGGGAACGTTAAATCTTGTTAACCTTGCGGATAAATATGAAGTTAAAAGATTTGTATTAATTTCTACTGACAAAGCTGTAAGACCTACAAACGTTATGGGTGCTACCAAGAGAATATGTGAAAAAATTATACAAAGCTATAATAAAATTTCTAAGACAGAATTTGTTGCTGTGAGATTTGGTAATGTTCTTGGAAGTAATGGTTCGGTTATTCCTTTATTCTTAAAACAAATAGAAGAAGGGGGACCTGTTACTGTAACGCATAAAGAAGTTACAAGATTCTTTATGACTGTAAGAGAAGCTGTTTCTCTTGTAATTCAAGCGGGACTTCTTGCAAAAGGCGGCGAAATCTTTGTTCTTGATATGGGAAAACCTGTTAAAATTTATGATTTAGCAGTTAACTTGATTAAATTAAAAGGTTATGTTCCAAATGAAGATATTAAAATAGAAGTTGTTGGGTTAAGACCCGGAGAAAAAATGTATGAAGAAATTCTTATGGAAGAAGAAGGTCTTACAGGAACAAAAAATCATATGATTTATATTGCAAAACCTATCAATATAGATATAGATAAGTTTTTTGTTGATTTAGATAGTCTTATTGATACTGCATATAAAAATCCGGATAATATTAGGGAAGAAATTAAAAAGCTTTGCCCTACATATCATGAAGTAAAAAATAGTTAATTCAGGTATCTTAAAGTGATTTTTATCATTTTAAGATACTTTTTATTAATAAAAGATTAAAAATTTGTCAAAATATTATATTTAGGTGTATAATATGTACTTAGTAATAAGGAGAAAATCTGTGGATAGTATAAGTAAAAAAAGTAATTTATTTTTTAATATTATGCTAATCATTACAATGATTGTATTCGTACTTAGAAATACATTATTATCTGAGCTTGACAATACTTTTAGTATAAGCTTTAATTTGTTGTGCTTTTTTTTGTGTATTGCCTTATTTTTATTTAATTATTCAAAAACGGTAGAAACATTTAATTTAAAGAATATTATAAAAAATAACATTGTTATTATTTTATATTTTATTATAAGACTTTTAACTTTTGTAATAAAAGGGTTCGATTTTATCACATTTAACAGTATTATGGTTGAATTTTTTCTTTTGGTTATATTTTTTAGAGGAATAAATTTTAATGGTAATAACCCAAAGAAAATATTGTATCCATGTATGGCGATCATTACTGTTGTATGTGTGTTTTTTGTTTTAAGGACATTTTATTATATTGTAATAGGAAATAGTTTGTTTGATGCACTTTTAAAATCCCTTACTTTTAATATATCGGGAAGTATTTTCGATGTTAATCCAAACGATACAGGGGTTCTTGTTATGTTTGTATGTGCATTTTTACTTTCTTTTGTAGAGAAAAAAAATACATATATATACTTATTTTTATCATCTCTTGTTTTATATTTACTTCTTTGCGGTTGTAGAAGTGCAAGTGTTGGAATAGTTGCTGTTTTAATATCGATGATTATTTATAAAAAATGTAAAAATATTAATTGTAATAAAATCATGCTTTCGATGATTATATTGTCATTTATGTATTTGATGAGTTTATTTACCTGTACAATGATAAATAAGGATACAATTGTTTTTACACCTTTTGAAAAAAGTTGGAATCATTACAGTTCAACAAGATATATGCTTGATAAGTATACTATTTTATCACTAAAAGATGATTTCCTTCTCGGCTTTGGCTCTTTTGAATATACAGGAGAGAAAAGATATGAGTATTTAATGGAACATTTCCCTCAAGTTGTTGATGTTAGACTTGGGGCAGATGCGAACTATGCAAACAAGTATAAAAGTTTAAATGCGCATAACGGATTTTTGGATTTTATTGCCGGAAACGGTATAATATGTTTAGCATTATTCTTATATTTTATTATAAGTAAAATAAAAAATATAGATGACAGAGTATGCAGGAAATATTATTTGACGATTATTTTTATGATTGTCGTATCAAATTTTGAAAATACAATTTTAAATATAATTCCATTTATGTTTTTCTTGATACTGTTATTCATATCATGTATGGAACATGATAATCTTAATCTTGACAAATCAAATAAAAAGGAAAATTTTAAGTGTGGAAAATATAAAAAATAAAATATATAATGTTTTTAATAGGAGTTAGAAATGGAAAATAATGAAAGAATTTTTTTAGCATCTCCTCATATGAGTGATGAAGGGTATGAACAACAATACATCAAAGAGGCTTTTGATACAAACTGGATTGCTCCTCTTGGGGCAAATGTAAATAACTTTGAAAAAGAAATATGTGATGTTACAGGCGCAAAAGACGCTGCTGCCTTAGTTAGTGGAACATCAGCAATTCATCTTGCAATGAAACTTTTGGAAGTTAAAAAAGGTGATATTGTATTTTGCCAAAGTCTTACTTTTTCGGCGAGTGCTAATCCAATAATTTATGAAAATGCAACACCTGTTTTTATAGACAGTGATTTTGAAACTTGGAATATGAGCCCAAAAGCACTAAGAGAAGCTTTTGAAAAATATAAAAAACAAGGAATAAAACCAAAAGCTGTTATAGTTGTTCATCTATATGGTATTTGTGCTAATTTAGATGAAATAGTATCAATTTGTAAAGAATATGATGTTCCTTTGGTTGAAGATGCAGCTGAAAGTTTAGGCAGTATTTATAAAGGACAAATGACAGGAACTTTCGGTGACTATGGAATACTTTCTTTTAATGGAAATAAAATCATTACATCTTCAGGTGGAGGTATGCTTCTTGTAAATACTCCTGATAGTAGTGAAAAAGCAGCAAGAGCAAGATTTTTATCAACACAGGCAAGAGAAAATAAAAGATATTATTATCATAAAGAAGTAGGATATAACTACAGAATGAGTAATATTGTTGCTGGTATTGGAAGAGGTCAGCTTAAAGTTTTAAATAAGAGAGTTGATAAGAAAAGAGAAATATATTTCCATTATAAAGATGCTTTCAAAGATATTAAAGAAATAAAAATGATGCCTATTGATGATGAAAATACAAGATGTAACTGCTGGTTATCTTCAATACTTATTGATGAAAAATCAAAAGTTAAACCTCTTGATATTATTTTAAAATTGGAAGAAAACAATATAGAAGCAAGACATATTTGGAATCCAATGCATAAACAACCATTCTTTGAAAAATATGATTATATTGATAACGGAGGAGTAGGAGAGTATATCTTTAATAACGGTGTATGTCTTCCATCTGATACAAAAATGACGAAAGAAGATATGCAAAGAGTAAGCGACATAATAAAGACTCTTTTTGAATAATTATGATTAGAAAAAGAACCTTTTACGACAAGTACATAAAAAGAATTATAGATTTTTTACTGTCTTTAATCGGGATAATTATTTTAAGTCCTGTTTTATTGATTGTTTCCATTATGGTAAGAACAAAATTAGGTTCTCCCATTTTATTTAAACAGGAAAGACCAGGGCTAAATGGTAAAATTTTTAAAATGTATAAATTTAGAACTATGACAAATGAGACTGATGAAAACGGAGAGCTTCTTCCTGATGAAGTTAGACTTGCAAAATTCGGTAAATTCCTTAGATCATCAAGTCTTGATGAACTTCCGGAAATGTTTAATATATTAAAAGGAGATATGAGTATTGTAGGACCAAGACCTCTTTTAGTAAAATATCTTCCTTTATATAGTGAAAGACAATCTCACAGGCATGATGTAAGACCAGGGCTTACAGGTTATGCACAGGTTAATGGAAGAAATGCGATAAGCTGGGAAGAAAAGTTTGAACTTGATATATTTTATGTAAATAATTCTTCTTTTATGGTGGATTTAATGATATTCTTTAAAACCATTAAAAAGGTTTTTGATAGAGAAGGAATAAGTAGTGGCACTTGTGTGACAATGGAAGAATTTAAAGGTTCAAGAGAAGCTGAAGAGGTTATATAATGTATAAAGTTGTTGTAATAGGCGGCGGTGGACATGCTAAGGTTGTTATTGACATTATAAAGAAAAACGGTTATAAAGATGATGAAATAGCTGTTCTAGATGATAATTTAAACATAGGAACAAAAATTCTAAATGTAGAAGTAAAGGGAAAAGTTAAAGATTGTATTCAATTTCCTAAAGATACAAAGTTTATTATTGCAATTGGAAATAATAAAGTAAGAGAAAAAATAGTAAGTGAATATAAACTTAACTATACATCATTTATTCATCCGAAAAGTATAATCGCTGAAGATGTAAAGATAGGTGAGGGTTGTGTAGTTATGGCAGGAGCAGTAATAAACAGCGGTAGTTTAATATCAGATCATGTTATTGTTAATACGTCAGTTTCAATAGACCATGACAGCAAAATTGATGATTTTGCTCATCTTTCTCCCGGAGTTCATATGGGAGGAACTGTTAAAATAGGTAAAAGAAGCTGGATTGGTGTAGGAAGCAGTGTAAAAAACAATATTACAATATGCGAAGATGTTACAGTTGGTGTAGGCGGTGTCGTAGTTAAAGATATAAAAGAAGAGGGAATTTACATAGGCAGTCCTGTGAAAAAATTAAACAAGTGTATGGAGTAATAAATGAAGATTTGGATTTTAAATCATTATGCTACAAATATGTATTTTGACGGACTTGGCAGACATCAAAGTTTTGCAAAATACTTAATAAAAAAAGGACATGAAGTAAAGATATTTTGTGCCAGTACAGTTCATAACAGCGATGAAGTTGTTGATCTTGATGGTAAACAATATATTGAAAAAAAAGGTATGGATAATGTTCCTTACATTTTTGTAGATACATCTATATATAAAGGTAACGGTGTTTCAAGAATAAAAAACATGTACTCTTATTACAAAAATGTAAAAAAAGTTGTAAGTGAATATATAAAAAAAGAAGGAAATCCTGATGTAATATATGCTTCATCTGTTCATCCTCTTGCACTTGTTGCGGGAATTAAATTAAAGAAAAAATTTAATATACCATGTATAAGTGAAATAAGAGATCTTTGGCCCGAAAGTCTTGTAGAATATGGTATAATAAATAGAAATAGTTTTATTGCAAAGGTTCTTTATAAGGGTGAAAAATGGATTTATAAAAAATCCGATGCAGTACTTTTTACAATTCCGGGTGGAGAAAAATATATTATTGACAGAAACTGGATAGCAGATATTCCTCTAAGTAAAATATTTTATATAAATAACGGTGTTGACCTTGAAGAATTTGAATATAATAAACAAACTTATCAGTTAGATGATGAGGATTTAGAAAATGATGAAATATTTAAAATCGTATATGCAGGTTCAATCAGGGATGTAAACAATGTTGATGAAATATTGTCAATGGCAGATATCTATAAAGAAAAGGGAATAAACAATATTAAATTCATAATTTATGGCGACGGTCCAAGGAAAGAACCTCTTGAACAACTAGCTTTAAAATTAAGACTTGATAATGTTGTATTTAAAGGAAGAGTAGAAAAGAAATATATTCCATTTATTCTTTCAAAAAGTAATCTTAATTTAATAAGCGGTATTTCCGGTAATATCGGTGCTTATGGCGTAAGTTGGAATAAACTGTTTGAATACATGGCAAGCGGTAAACCTATATGTGCAAATTATAATCTTGGAGATTTTAATTTAATAGAAGATAATAAAGTAGGAATATGTAAGAAGTATTCTGATTTAAAACAGTACTGTGATGATATAGAAAAAATTGTTTTAGATAAAGAAAATTATAATGAACTTTGTGAAAATGCGAAAAATGCAAGCATTGAGTTTAGCTTTGATAAATTAACCGATAAATTAATTGATGTGATAAATTATATTATTAAGTAAAGTAGGGTGAAACGTATGAAAAATGAACTTTTAAAGAAAATTGAAAACAGAGAAATAGTTGTAGGTGTTGTAGGTCTTGGATATGTAGGTCTTCCTCTTGCAGTTGAAAAGGCAAAAGCAGGATATAAAACAATAGGTTTTGACGTTCAAGCAAGCAAAGTACAAATGGTAAATGAAGCAAAAAACTATATTGGAGATGTTGTTGACAGCGATTTAAAAGAGCTTGTTGAATCTAAGATGTTATCTGCAACAACTGATTTTAGTTTTGTAAAAGATGTTGATTTTATCGCTATTTGTGTTCCAACACCTCTTGATAAACATCAACAGCCTGATATTTCTTATGTAAAGAATTCAAGCATAGAAATAGCAAAATATTTAACAAAAGGTACAATGGTTGTATTGGAATCAACAACTTATCCTGGTACAACAGAAGAGCTTATTAAACCAATTTTGGAAGAAGGTTCTGGACTAAAATGCGGAGAAGATTTTTATTTAGGATTTTCTCCTGAAAGAGTTGACCCAGGTAACTTAATATATAAAACAAAGAATACACCTAAAGTTGTTGGAGCAATAGGTGAAGATGCAACAGAAGTAATTGCAAAAATGTATAGTTCAGTTTTAGAAGGTGATATTTATACAGTTTCATCTCCTGCAGTTGCAGAAATGGAAAAGATTCTTGAAAATACATATAGAAACATTAATATCGGTTTGGTAAACGAACTTGCAATGCTTTGTCATGAAATGGGAATAAGCTTATGGGAAGTAGTTGATGCTGCAAAAACAAAACCATATGGTTTCCAAGCTTTTTATCCAGGTCCAGGTCTTGGTGGACATTGTATTCCTCTTGATCCATATTATTTATCATGGAAAGCAAGAGAATATGGTTTCCATACATCAATGATTGAAAGTTCAATGATGATTAATGATAAAATGCCCGAATACTGTGTAGAAAGAGCAATGAAAATATTAAATAAACATGGAAAAGCTTTAAGCAAATCAAATGTACTTGTTCTTGGGGTTGCTTATAAACAAGACATTGACGATTACAGAGAATCTCCAGCAATAGATGTAATTGAAATACTTGAACAAAACGGTGCTAATACTGAGTTTTATGATCCATATATAAGTGAATACAAACACGAAGGAAAAGTAAAAAAAGGTATTGAAAAAATTGACGGAGAAATTATTTCTTCATATGATTTAATAGTAATAACTGCATCTCATAGCAATGTTGATTATGAAATGGTAAGTAAAAATGCTAAGGCAATTTTTGATACAAAAAATGCCATGAAAGAAATTGAAAACAGAGATAATATTGAAGTTTTATAATTAGGAGAATGAAAATGAAATATGCATTAATTGGTTGTGGAAGAATATCAACAAATCATATAAAAGCAGCCGTAAACAATAAATTGGAAATTGCTGCTGTTTGCGATATTTTAGATGAAAGAATGGAAGAGGTTCTTTCAAAACATGATTTGCAAAATGATAAAAGTATAAAAAGATACAATGATTATAAGGTTATGGTTGAAGAAGTTAAGCCTGAGCTTGTTAGTATTGCAACAGAAAGCGGTTCTCATGCTGAAATAGCTTTATATTTAATAGATAAAGGAATAAACGTAATAATTGAAAAACCTATGGCGATGAGCATTAAAGATGCTGATGAAATAATAAAAAGATCAGAAGAAAAAGGTGTAAAAGTATCTGCTTGTCATCAAAACAGATTTAATATTGCCGTTCAAGAAATGAGAAAGGCCCTTGAAAGCGGAAGATTCGGTAAACTTTCTCATGGTTCAATTCATGTTAGATGGAATAGAAATAAAAATTATTATGAACAAGCACCGTGGAGAGGAACATGGAAAGAAGACGGTGGAGCATTAATGAATCAATGCATTCATGGAATTGATTTACTTAGATGGATGATGGGAGATGAAATCGAAGAAGTTTATGGAGTTACAAAACAACAATTTCATGACTATCTTGAAGCCGAAGATGTTGGAATGGCTGTAGTGAAATTTAAAAACGGTGCAGTTGGAACAATAGAAGGAACAACAAACGTATATCCTAAAAACCTTGAAGAAACTTTATATTTATTCGGAGAAAAAGGAACTGTTAAACTTGGCGGAAAATCTACAAACAATATTGATGTTTGGGATTTTGCAGATGAAACAGATGAAGACAATAAAAATAAAGGTCTTGAAGAGCAAACAAGTAATGTTTACGGAAACGGGCATACATCTCTATTCAGAGATGTTATAGAAGCAATTGAACAAGATAGAAAACCTTATGTTGATGCAGTTGCAGGAAGAAATGCTCTTGAACTTGTTTTAAGTATATATAAATCACAAAAAGAAGGTAAAGCCGTAAAACTTCCTTTAGATGATTTTGCAAGTACTGATATGAAAGGTGAATTTTAATGAGTGAATATTTCGTTCATGAATCCAGCTATATAGATGAAGATGTCATAATTGGTAAAAATACCAAGATATGGCATTTTTGCCATATTCAAAAGGGTGCAAGAATAGGTGAAAACTGTTCTTTCGGTCAAAATGTTAATGTATCAAATAACGTAAAAATAGGTAATGGTTGTAAAGTTCAAAACAATGTATCAATATACGAAGGTGTAGAACTTAAAGATTATGTTTTTTGCGGCCCTTCAATGGTTTTTACAAATGATTTAACACCAAGAGCAAAATATCCAAAAGGACCGAGCGGTTATAAAAAAACATTACTTGATACAGGCTGTAGTATAGGTGCAAATGCGACAATCGTTTGTGGAAATAAAATCGGTAAATGGGCAATGATTGCATCCGGTGCTGTTGTAACAAAAGATGTGCCAGACCATGCTCTTTATGCAGGTGTTCCTGCAAGACAAATTGGATATGTATGTGAATGTGGAAATGTGCTAAATGAAGATTTGACATGCAGTTGTGGAAGAGAGTATAAAAAAGAAAGTAATGGTCTTGTAAGGAGTAATGATGATTAAGGTTTGTCATATGACCAGCGCACATAAACCTACTGATATTAGAATTTTTGAAAAAGAATGTGTTTCTTTGGCAAAAAAAGAAGAATACGATGTGTATCTGGTTGCAAAAGGTGAAAGTTATCAAAGTAAAAATGTAAATATTGTAGGAATAGGTGAAATAAATAGAGGCAGAATATCAAGAATGCTTTTTACAGCTAAGGATATTTATAAAAAAGCTCTTGAAGTAGATGCTGATATATATCATTTTCATGATCCTGAGCTTCTTCCTTACGGTTTAAAATTAAAGAAAAAAGGTAAGAAGGTAATTTTTGACAGTCATGAAAATTACAGTGAACAAATAAAGGAAAAGTATTATATTCCAAAGATTTTAAGAGGATTTATTTCAAAAGTATTTAAAAGTTATGAAAGTAAAGTAACGAAAAAAATAGATGCTGTTATCTTTCCTTGTCCAATGTTTGGAAAGCATCCTTTTGAAGGAAGAAGTAAAAGGTGTGTTTATATAAATAATACTCCTATACTTGAAGAATTATATGATAAATACAATGAAAAAGATAAAGATTATTCTAAACCTGTTGTATGTTATGCCGGAGGGCTTAATGTAAACAGAGGAATAACAAAATTAATAGAAGGTAGCTATAAAGCCGGTGCTAAATTAATTCTTGGAGGAAATTTTGTTCCTGCTTCATATGGTGAAGAATTAAAGCAAAAGGAAGAATATAAATGTGTAGACTTTAGAGGATATTTAAATAGAGATGAAGTATTGAATATGTATGAAGAATCTACAATTGGCGCAAATGTTCTTTTAAATATTGGGCAGTATTCTGTTCTTTCAAATTTATCTACCAAGATATATGAATTTATGTCTATGGGGCTTCCTGTTATAAGTAATGATTATCCATACGCAAGAGAAGTAATGGAAGAATATAAATTTGGTTTAGTTGTTGATTCAAGTAACAGTGAGGAAATCGCAAATGCAATAAAGTATTTAAGTGAGAATCCTGATATTTCAAAACAAATGGGTGAGAACGGAAGAAAAGCAATTAAAGAACATTTTAATTGGAGTGTAGATGAAAAAGTTTTATATAATTTATATTTAGATATATTGAAATAGTGAGGATAGATATGGAATTTAGAGATTTAAAAACCCAGTACAAAGTATTAAAAGATGATATAGACAAAGCATGTGAAGAAGTAATGTTAAACTGCAATTTTATAAGTGGAAAACAAGTTGAAGAACTTGAAAAAGAACTTGCAGAATATGTAGGTGTTAAACATTGTGTAACTTGTGCAAATGGTACAGATGCTCTTTCTCTTGCTTTAATGTCTTGGAATATTGGTAAGGGAGATGCTGTTTTTGTTCCTGATTTTACTTTCTTTGCTTCAGGTGAAGTCGTATCACATATAGGTGCTACTCCTATATTTGTAGATGTAGATAAAGACAGCTTTAATATTTGTCCTAAAAAACTTGAGAAAGCTATTTTAAAAATTAAGGAAGAGGGAAAACTAACTCCTAAAGTTATTGTTGCGGTTGATTTATTTGGACTTCCTGCAGATTATAAAGAAATAAGAAAAATAGCTGATAAATACGGTTTATTTATCCTTGAAGATGGAGCACAAGGCTTTGGTGGTGAACAAGATGGTAAAAAAGCATGCAGTTTTGGAGATATAAGTACAACTTCTTTCTTCCCTGCAAAACCTCTTGGTTGTTATGGAGATGGCGGAGCTGTATTTACTAACGATGATAATATTTGTGAACTTTTAAAATCTTACAGAGTACATGGAAAAGGTTCTATGAAATACGATAACGTAAGAATTGGTGTTAATTCAAGATTAGATACAATCCAGGCCGCAATTTTAAAAATAAAACTTAGAGCATTTAAAGATTATGAATTAAAAGATGTTAATGATGCCTCAAAAAAATATACAAAAGCATTAAAAGATATTGTTAAAACTCCTGTAATAAAAGATGGGTTTTATTCAAGTTATGCTCAATATACTCTTACTTTGGAAAGTAGAGAAATAAGAGAAGGTCTTCAAGCTTTCTTAAAAGACAATGGTATTCCTACGATGATATATTATCCAAAACCAATGCATGAACAAAAAGCATTTGATTATTTAGATTATAAAGGTGAAGATTTTGAAAACACAAATATGCTTTGCGATCGTGTTTTATCAATTCCAATGCATCCTTATTTAAAAGATGAAGATATTGATTTTGTTGCAGATAAAATCAAAGAATTTTTCAGTGGCAGGAAATAAATGAAAATTTTATTAGTAGGAAATGCAAATTCTTTTTGGATTAAAGAATATGTGCAATATGTACTTTTAAATGAGGAAAATGATATTTTCATCGTATCAAAACCAGTGACAAATAAGGAATTTAAGTATTTTTATTCAAATAGTTCTGTTCAAATTTTAAATACTGATAAAGGAACCTTTTTAATTGACTTTATCCCCAAAATCAGAACTCTTGTTAATATGAGAAAAAAAGTAAAAAAAGAGTTTAAAAGAGGAATGTTTGATGTTATTCATATTCATTCTGTACCAAGTAATTTTATGATTAAATTCTTAAGTAAGAAAATAATAAAATATGGTAAGAACTTAATATGTACATACTGGGGATCTGATTTATTATCAAAAAGCAAGGAACAGTTAGAAAATGCCATACCTTGTCTTGAAAAAGCTAAGTACATATCTTATTCTTCTGATAGAATGGATAAATATTTCCATGACGTATTTGGTGATATTTATAACAGTAAAATTCAACGTGCTAAATTTGGTATATCAATTTATGATGTTATAAATCAAGTTAAGAAGGAAAAAACGAAAGAAGAATGTAAAGAATTTTTTGGAATAAATAAAGATAAGATAAGTGTTGCAATAGGATATAATGGAAATAAAAGACAGCATCATATAGATGTTATAAAAGAGATTGGTAAATTAAATAAAGAAATATTAGATAAAATAAGTTTGGTAGTTCAATTAAGCTATGGGCTTTCAAGTGAGGAATATCGACAAGAAATTTTAGATGAATTAAATAAAATAGATGTTGAATTTGTTGTAATAGATGATTTCTTAGATAAATTAAAATCAGCAATGTTGAGGCTTGCTACTGATATTTTTGTTCATGCACAGGAAAGTGATGCATTTTCTGCATCAATACAAGAATGTGTATATGGAGGAAGTATTCTTATAAATCCATCTTGGATAATGTATAAAGAATTTGATAATGTTGGAATAGATTATTTAACATATAACTCTTATGAACAGATAGGGGAATATATAAATAATATTATTGATAAAAAAGTAGATATAAATAATGCCGATAAAGTTCATCTTTTATATGATAAATATTCATGGCAAGCAGTAAAAGAAGATTGGTTAAAATTATATAGTTAATATGTTGGAGAAAAATGATGAGTAACCTTTTAATTAACGTTATTAATAAAATAAGTAATTGGAATCAAAGAGTATCAAATGAGAATAAAGCTAAAATACTTATTTTTAGCTTTTTCTTATTATTTGTCAATATGATGCTTTCTACATCGGGAGTATATAAAGGCAGTACATCAATAGCAGCATTTATAGGGGTACTTATTACGTTTGTAATAATATGTTTAAGTACACCAAAAATAGATAAAATTGAATTTAATAAAACAGTAATGATTTTATACTATATTGTTGGTATTTGTTTTCTAATGTCTGCAATTTTACATAAAGTTGTTGCTTTTATTTTGCTTGCATTGATACTTTTGTTTTTATTTCCTATTTTTTATATAATTTTTAACGCAAAAAAAGATTATAATGAATTTTTAGTTTTGTTTTCTAAAGGAGCAAAGTACAGCTATATTTTAATGATAATTATTTCTATTATCATTTCACCATTGTCAGATGGACAATATGCATCTTTTTTAGCTAATCCAAATGGACTAGGTGCTTTTGTTTCTGTGATGTTTGCGTCTTTGCTTTATTTATATGAAATACAAGAAGATAAAAAAGATAAAATAATCAATATGATTTTAATAGGAAGTATATTTGCATTTGCTATATTTACTAAATCCAGAACAACATATCTATGTTTGGGATTTTCTTTTATGGTATATTTAATTTATTTGTTTATAAATAAAAGATATACACTTAAAAATATAATAATGAGAATATTAAAGATTATCGTTTCTGCTGTTTTAGGTACAGTAATAATGTTTGTTTGCTTTACATATGTAAATGGATTTATTTTAAAAACGGAAGAAAATATCTTTGGTTCATCTTTTAAAGTTGTGTTTGATCCTCAAAGTAGTTATAACGAAATTACAAGTTTAAATAATCAGCTTGTTGGAGCTGCTGAGAGAGGTAAAAAGGGAATAGGGAACAGTGATTCACTATCTTCCGGAAGAGCTGAAATATGGAAAACATATTTAAATGACCTAAATATTACAGGTCATAATGCAGATAAACTTAAGGTATTATATCAAGGTGGATATATAGAAGCAAATGCACATAATACATATTTACAAATTGCCCATAGCGGGGGTATAATAGTAGGAATAAGTTTTATTATCTTAAATATAATGTTTGCATATTATCTATTTAGAATTCTTTTTAAGGGGATAAAAGAAAGATATTTAGATGAAAAATATTTATTTTTAGGTGGTATGTTAATAAGCTGTGAGATAACAATGGTTTTATCTTCTGTATATTATCCTTATATAAGTTCAGTTTCATTATTTTATTATTTTATAATAGGGTACTTATTTAATAAAAAGAAATATTTAGATATTTAGTTAAAACAATGTATAAAGTAAATTGGGGAGTAATATGAGTCAAAAAATATCTTCAGGGAATGTTGTGATAAATTTAATATGGAAATTTATGGAGCGTATCAGTGTACAAGCCATTAATTTAATTATTCAAATTCTTCTCGCAAGAAAACTTTTTCCGGAAGATTTTGCTGCAGTGGCTATTATTACGGTATTTATAAACATTGCTACAATATTTGTTCAAAGCGGTTTTGGAACGGCTTTAATTCAAAAAGCGGAAATAGATGAAGTTGATAGTTCTTCTATATTTTATTTCAGTATCACTGCTTCAATAGTTTTATATGTAGTTTTGTGTTTTATTTCTCCTCTTGTTGCTGCTTACTATAATATTGATGTACTTAGTAAACTTCTTAGAGCGGAAGGAATAATACTTGTATTTGGAGCCTTTAATACGGTTCAGCAAGCAATTATGGCAAGAAACCTTGAGTTTAGAAAAAACTTCAGGGCAAGTTTGCTTGGATGTATTTCTGCCGGGATTTCAGGTGTAGCTCTTGCATATGCGGGAGCAGGAATATGGGCTCTTGCAATATCAACAATAGTTAATAATTTTGTTTTAACTGTTGTATTATGGTTTAGTGTAAAATGGAGACCAAAACTTGTTTTTTCTGCGAAAAGGGTAAAGACTTTATTTTCATTTAGTTGGAAACTTGTTTGTTCTTCACTTGTAAGTACAGTTTATACAAATATTAGAACTTTAATTATAGGTAAGGCTTTTAATTCAAAAACTCTTGGATATTATAATAGAGGGGATATGCTTGGTTCAAGTTTAATGAACGGTCTTACAGGTGCAATTTCATCAGTAATGTTGCCTGTTCTTTCAACAAAGCAGGATAGGGTAGATGAACTTAAGAAAATGCTTAGAAGAACAATGTCTATAAACTGTTTTGTTATTTTTCCTGTTATGTTTGGTCTTGTTGCCGTTGCTAAACCTTTAATAGTAATTTTATTTACGGAAAAATGGCTTCCTGCTGTTCCTTTCATGAGGCTAGTTTGTATAGCCTATGCTTTTTATCCTATGCATTCTGCAAATTTACAAGCTATTAATGCAATAGGAAGAAGTGATGTTTCTTTAAAGCTTGAAGTTATAAAGAGAAGTATGGGCTTATGCTTAATAGGACTTAGTTTCCCATTTGGTGTGTATGCAATTGTTGGAAGTGAAATCGTATTTTCATTGCTTGCAACAGTTGTAAATGGATTCCCAAATAAAAAGCTTATTAATTATTCAATAAAAGAACAATGGCGAGATATTTTCCC
This sequence comes from Anaerofustis sp. LCP19S3_F7, assembly GCF_052119445.1. Lineage (NCBI taxonomy): Bacteria > Bacillati > Bacillota > Clostridia > Eubacteriales > Eubacteriaceae > Anaerofustis > Anaerofustis sp. LCP19S3_F7. The sequence goes on from NZ_JBQKFF010000002.1 coordinate 80,701, forward strand.
ATATTTATTGGTGTCAATATTAATGTGCGTTATTGTATATGGTATAAGTCTTGTTTTAAGCGTAAATAATATCATTTTGTTATTAATTCAAATATTATTAGGTGTATGTATTTATGTTTTAGGATGTCATGTATTAAAACTTGAAGCATACGTATATATGGTTGGTAAAATAAAGGGATCTATTAATAAAAGAAAATAAAGCAAGGATTTATTTTTCCTTGCTTTTTTTATTTTTTCCCGTATGCTCATATTCTTTGATTAATTCAAGCAGTTTATTTCTTGCATCTTTAAGAGAGCCTACTTCATCTATAAGTCCTATTTTAACGGCATCGTCACCTACCAAAACAGAGCCCATATCGTTTACCAGTTCATCTGTATTTAACATTATTTTTGTAAAAACATCTTTATCTACATTCGAATGTTCAATTACAAAATCTGTTATTCTTTCCTGCGTTTTTTGGAAATATAAAAAACTTTGTAAAACTCCTATTACAAGTCCTGTAGTTCTGATAGGGTGTATCATCATGGTTGCCGAAGGAGTAATAAAAGAATAGTTGCCGCTTACGGCTAATGGAACACCAATACTGTGACTTCCTCCAAGCACTAATGTCACACATGGTTTGCTCATTCCAGAAATTAATTCTGAAATTGCAAGCCCCGCTTCCACATCTCCTCCCATAGTATTTAAAATAAGAAGAACACCTTTTATTTCGTCTTTTTCTTCAACGTCCATAATCATTGGAATAATATGTTCGTATTTTGTTGATTTTTTAGGAGAAGAAGCTTCAACATGTCCTTCTATTTCTCCAATTATTGTTATTGTTTGTATTCCGCTTGAATAAAAGTCATTTGTTTGTCCAAGCTCTTTTAACTTGTTTATGGTTTCCTCATCAAAATTTTCTTCATGAGACATATCAAATTCTATTTCATTATTTATTTTTTTCATTTTCTATCCTTTCAAAAATAATAATATAAGAAGGAGTTTTGCTCTATTTTATTTTTGTCTGTTAATGAAAAAAATATGTGTTTTATTTTGTATAAAATAAAAAAAGAACGGTTAACCGTTCTTTTTTACTATTTAATAAGATTTGTATGTAATACGTTAACCGCATCTTTTGCTTGTTTTGTATCAACAAGTACTGATACTGTTGTACTTGAGTCAGAAGATTGATGAACAAAGATATTGTTTGAATATAAAGCTGCAATTATTTTTGCAACAACTCCAGGAACACCTTTCATTCTTCCCATAATTGTTATTTTTGTAAATCCTTCTGTGATTGTATATTCAAGACCTAATTTGCTCATTACTCTATCAACAATATGTTGTTTTTCTGTATCAATGATAAATGTTTTTCTGTCAGGGAAAATGTTTATCATGTCAATAGAAACTTCTTGTTCTGCAAGAACATCGAATAGTTTGTCTTCTTTCTTAATATCTGTAAACTTAATATCAACTTGGCTGCATCCGTCAATTTGAGTAACAGCAGAGAAATGTTTGTCGCTGAAAATATCTTGAGGAGTATCTTCGATTCTTGTTCCTCCGTAATATCTTCCTTTTTGTGTATTTAAAATTGCAATAGGAACATCTGCTTTCATTGCATATTCTACTGCTCTTGGGTGAATAACCTTTGCACCATATTCTGCAAGTTGGAATACTTCATCGTAGTCTACTGTTTCAATTAATTCTGCATTTTCAACAACTCTTGGGTCTGCTGTCATTACACCGTCAACATCTGTATAAATTTCAACAAGTTCAGCATTTAAAGCTGCACCAAGCGCTGTTGCTGTAATATCACTTCCGCCTCTTCCAAGAGTTAGGATTTGTCCGTTTTTGCTCATTCCTTGGAATCCTGCAACAACAGGAACGATATCTTGATTTAGAAGTTCTAATAATCTGCTTGTATCTATTTTTACTATTTTTCCATCACCATAATTTTCGTTTGTAACAATACCAGCTTGTCCACCTGTAAGAGCTCTTGCGTTTATTCCTTTTGCTCTTATTTCTTCACTTACAACAACTGTTGTAATAATTTCACCGCAGCTTGCAAGTAAATCTTTGTTTCTTAAGTTAGCATTTTTTGTATCGGGAAGTAAACTTAAAAGAGAATCTGTGGCGTATGGTTCAGGTTTTCTTCCCATAGCCGAAACTACAATAATAGGTTTAAGTCCATCATCGATTGCATCGATCATGTTTTTTATAATCATACTTCTTGATTTTGCTGTATTTACACTTGTTCCACCATATTTTTGCACAATAATTTTCATGTTTTAAACCTCTGTATACTTAATTTTTTATATCTACCATTATTGTATCCATTCCAATTTTTACAATGTTTTCCCAAGCTATTGCACGGTATTGTACTTCACCTGAAAAGAAGGTTCTGACCTTTCCTTGTGGAATTAATACTGCTTCTATTTTACCTTCTTTTTCATTAATTTTCAAGTCGCAATTGCCTAAAACCCCCATTTTTTCACCGTTATTTATATTTACAATTATTCTATCTTTTAAATCAGACAAATTCATATGTTTCACCTCTTTTAAGTATATGAAAATATCTATGGAATATTAATGAAAGTTTATGTAAATATATAGTTTTATGTATATTTTACTTTCTTGAAATTGTTTGCATTTATATATATAATTAAATTATGATAAAGTATGAAAGGATGTGAGGGGAATGTTAGATGAAGAACAAAAAAAATTGGTAAAAAAATACTGCCTTTATCCAAGTCTTTCATTAACATTTTTAATTGTTTGTTTAACAATTGGAATTCTTTGGTTAATTTTAAACATGCTTGGAGATTTGGTTTTTAATTCTACTACAGTTTATACTATAGGTATTTGGGTGTATATTGGTATTGTATTGGTTTATTTGATACTTTTTATTTATTGTTTTTTATGCACAAAGCTTGGGATGAGAAAAGAAAAGTGGACTAAAATTGTAGAGTATGCAGATGTTAGATTATCAAATAAAGATTATTCAAAAGGTATAAGCGCTCTTTTAGGTGCAAGAGGAGTTTCAACTTTACTTGATATGTCTGATAATCAGAGTTTAAAAAATGCTTCTGATGCTTTAGATGTTGCTTCTGCCATAGGTAGTGTTGCAATGGTTGCTTCAATGACAAATGAATTAAGTTCTAATGCAAAAACAGTCGCAAGAGTTTTTGATGTTGAAATTCCTAAAGCAAGAAAATACGTTTTATCAATAATATTTATTCCGATTATTTTGTTGATAGCTACATATATTCCTCATTTTATTTTTTGCGCAAATAATGCAAATAATCAAGCTCTGATTGCATCAAAATCTGTATATGCATTACAACGTTCATTTGAAACAGATTGCGTGAATGTAAGAATTGATGATCCGTTTGAAAAATATAATTCTCATGGATATGATGTTGCGGGATATTTATATGATTATGATGAAGAGTATAATTCAAATATAAATGTAAGTGTAAATAATGAAGGATTAATAGAAGAGATAACTTACAGTATTGATATTGATATAAATAAAAGCAAAGAAGAAAATTTAGAAAAAGCTAAATTAGATATTTTAAAATTAAATGTAATGTTAAATGATGCAAATGTAAAAGCATTGTCTAATGAACTTCTTGAAGAGTATGAACTACCTAAAGAATTTTGTGATAAATTTATGGAAGGTTCGTATTACGAAAAAATAAATTATAGCGTTAATGAAAATGTTGATATAAATTACTTTACAGAAACTAAGGAAGATTATGATGAGTATAGTTCATCTTATATTTATTTCACAATAGAAGCAGCTGAAAAATAAAAAGAAAGCAATATGCTTTCTTTTTTATATTCCGCTGTGGCCGAATCCTCCAGCCCCTCTTTTTGTATCGTCAAGTTTTTCTACCTCAACAAATTCTGCAATTTCATGTTTTGCAATGATCATTTGAGCTATTTTCATTCCCGGAGTTATTGTAAATGGTTCGTTTTTTAATGTTGTAAGTATTATTCCTATTTCTCCTCTGTAATCAGAATCAATAGTACCTATTCCGTTTACTAAAGTTACACCATGTTTTAAACTAAGTCCGCTTCTTGCTCTTATTTGTGCCTCGTATCCCAAAGGAAGTTTTATAAATATTCCTGTAGGTATAAGTTTAATTTCCCCCATGTTTACCGTAATATCTTCATCAATATTTGCATATAAGTCTACTCCTGCGCTTCCACTTGTTGCATATTCCGGTAGGGGATATTTTGATTTATTTATTATTTCTATTTTAATTTTATCCATTTTTTTCTCCAAAAATTTATATAAATTATAGTTTTTGTTAAGTATATCATATATAATATTTAATGCCTAATTTTTTATAAAAAAACTTGATGAAAATTGTTTTATTAATGCATTTAAAATGCTTTACAATGATTTTCATTTATGATATAATTTTTAAGCTATGTACCTTAGGCTTAGTTTATGGAATCTCCGACTTTAAGCTAGGTTATAGGCGAATAAAATTAATATAAAGGAGACAGATAAATGTCAATAACAAAAGAAAAAAAACAAGAAGTAATAAGCAAATTTCAAAAACATGATAAGGATACAGGTTCTCCTGAAATCCAAATCGCTATTTTAACAAGCAGAATCAATACTTTAAATGAACATTTCAAAAAGAATCCTAAAGATCATCATTCAAGAAGAGGTCTTCTTATGATGGTAGGTAAAAGAAGAAGACTTTTAGATTATGTTGCTAAAAAAGATATTGAAAAATACAGAGAATTAGTTAAAGAACTTAACTTAAGAAAATAATTTAGCATTAAAAAGGCGGATTTTTTCGCCTTTTTTTATGATATGTGGAGGAAAGATTTTAAATGAAGAAAGTGTTTACAACTGATTTCCTTGGCAGAGAATTAAGCGTTGAAGTTGGCGAACTTGCCCAAATGGCAAATGGCAGTGTATTTATTTCTTATGGAGATACACAAGTACTTGTAAATGCATGTATGGCTAAGGAAGCAAAAGAGGGAATAGACTTTTTCCCATTAAGTGTATATTATGAAGAAAAAATGTATTCTGTAGGTAAAATTCCTGGTGGATTCTTAAAAAGAGAAGGTAAAGCCAGCGAAAAAGCAACTCTTACTTGCAGACTTATCGATAGACCTCTTAGACCATTATTTGACAAAGGATTTAGAAACGAAGTTCAAGTAGTTGCAACAGTTATGGGTGTTGAACAAGATAATTCACCTGAAATAACAAGTATTCTTGGTGCATCTCTTGCTCTTGGAATTTCTGATATTCCTTTTGACGGTCCTGTAGGGGCTGTTCAAGTTGGTTTAATAGATGATGAACTTGTTTATAATCCAACAAGTGAACAAAGAGCAAAAAGCGATTTAAACTTAACTGTAGCAGGCACAAGCGAAGCTGTTTTAATGGTTGAAGCTGGTGCAAACGAAGTAAGCGAAGAAACTATGATTGATGCAATAATGGGAGCTCATGAACATATTAAAGAAATTATTAAGTTCCAAGAAGAAATCATCAAAGAAGTAGGAAAAGAAAAGGCTGATCTTCCTTACTACAGACCAAGTGAAGAAATTAAAGAAAAAATTTATGAAGAAGCTAAAAAAGGATTTAGAGAAGCTTATAATATTCATGAAAAACAAGCAAGAGAAGACAGAGTTGAAGAAGTAAAAGCAGAAATCCTTGATAAATATTTAGAAAAGTATCCTGATAATGAGCTTGACTTTAATGAAATCTTTACTAAGATTTTAAAACAAATAGTAAGGGATATGATTACTAACGAAGGAATCAGACCTGACGGTAGAAAGGTTGATGAAATAAGACCAATTACTTGTGAAGTAGGAAAAGTAAGAAGAGCTCATGGCTCAGGGCTTTTCACAAGAGGACAAACTCAAGTTATGTCTATGGCTACTCTTGGTGCTATCAGTGATGAACAAATTATTGACGGTATCGGAGAAGAAACAAGTAAGAAATATATGCACCACTATAATTTCCCATCATATTCAGTTGGGGAAACAGGTCCAATGAGAGGTCCTGGAAGAAGAGAAATTGGACATGGTGCTTTAGCTGAAAGAGCATTACTTCCTGTAATTCCTTCACAAGATAAATTTCCATATACAATAAGAGTTGTATCTGAAGTTCTTGCTTCAAACGGTTCAACATCACAAGCAAGTGTTTGTGGTTCTACTCTTTCATTAATGGATGCAGGTGTTCCAATTAAAGCTCCTGTTGCCGGAATTGCTATGGGACTTATAAAAGAAGAAAGTAAAGTATCTGTTCTTTCTGATATTCAAGGTGTAGAAGACTTCTACGGAGACATGGACTTTAAAGTTGCCGGTACAAGAAAAGGTATCACAGCTATTCAAATGGATATCAAAATCAAAGGTATTGATAAAGCTATTTTAACTGAAGCTTTAGCAAGAGCTAAAAAAGGTAGATATCACATATTAGATAAAATGAGTACTGCTATTGAAACTCCAAGAGAAGAAGTAAGCAAATATGCTCCTAAGATTTTAACACTTAAAATAGACGAAGATAAAATTAAAGATGTAATTGGACCAAGCGGTAAAATGATTAACAAGATCATAGATGCAACTGGTGTTAAAATTGATATTCTTGAAGATGGACAAACTTATGTAGGTGCTGTTGAATTAGATGCAGCTAAAAAAGCTGTTCAAATGATTGAAGACATTACAAGAGAAGTTCAAGAAGGCGATACTTATGTAGGTAAAGTAGTAAGAATTATGGACTTTGGTGCTTTTGTTGAAATTCCTGGTGGAAAAGAAGGACTTGTTCATATTTCAAAATTAGCTCATGAAAGAGTTAATAAAGTAACAGATATTCTTAATGTAGGTGATGAAGTTAATGTTAAGGTTATCGAAATAGATAAACAAGGAAGAATCAATTTATCAAGAAAAGCATTACTTCCAAAACCTAAAAAAGAAGAAAAAAAGATTGACGAAAATAAAAACGAAGATAAAAAAACAGAAGAATAAAAATTTAAAAGCGGGGTGTTAACTTCGCTTTTAAAGCATATAAATAGATATATAACGGAGGATATTATGACTACAATTCAAGCCATAATTTTAGGTATAGTTCAAGGGCTTACAGAGTTTTTACCTGTAAGTAGTTCCGGACATTTGGTAATTTTACAAAATTTTATGGGAATAGGGGAAGGTAGTTTAGAATTTACTATTGTACTTCATTTAGGGACTTTGCTTGCTGTTGTTATAGCATATTATGGATCAATATGGAATATGTTTAAAGAATTCTTCTTAATGCTTGCAGATATTATTACATTGAAAGGTCCAATGCTTGATAAAAGTAAATACAGAAGATACATAGTATATATTTTATGTGCATCAGTTCCTGCTGGTATAGTAGGTGTGTTATTTGAAGATTTTATAAGTGAAAAATTTGGTTCACTTGTTATTGTTGGAATAACTCTTATGATTACAGGTGTTTTACTTGTTCTTGGAGATGCTCTTGGAAAGAATAATAGCAAACATATAGAGGCGTTAGGTCCAAAGAAATCTTTTATAATTGGTATATTCCAAATGTTTGCAATTACTCCTGGTATTTCAAGATCTGGTTCTACTATTGTAGGAGGACTTCTTTCAGGTCTTAAAAAAGAAGAAGCTGTTGAGTTTTCTTTCTTAATGTCTATACCTGCCGTACTTGGATCTTTACTTTTAAAAATTAAAGATATTTTAGCAATAGGAGCTTCAACTTCTTTTGTTCCACTTATAGTAGGTTTCTTATGTGCGGCTGTTATTGGTTATTTTTCTATTGTTTTACTTAACAGCATTGTTAAGAAAGGAAAACTTTATTATTTCTCAATTTATTGTTGGATAGTGGGTTTAGCACTTATTATTTATAATATTTTAATTAGATTATAAAAAAGACACCATTTGGTGTCTTTTTTTATAGTTCGTATATATAAGAAATAATATCTTCATAAGAATTGTCTTTTTTTAAATATCCATTTGGGATTGTACCTAGTTTCTTAAATCCAAGTTCTTCATATAAATGAATGGCTGCTTTGTTTGATTTTACAACGGCGTTAAATTGAAGTATTTTAAAATTAAGTTCTTTTGCTTTTAAAAGAGAATGTTCTACAAGTTTTTTTCCTATATGTTTTCCTCTCATATTTTTATCTACTGCATAGCTTGCATTTGCAATATGGGCACATCTTCCTATATTATTTGGGTGTAATATATAAAGCCCAACAATGCTATCATTAATAGTTATAACAGCAGTAAAACTATGACTTTTAAAAAATTCAAATCCGTCTTCTTCATTTAAACAATCAATTTGAGGAAAAGCATTGGCTTGTGATACAATTTCATTCCAAATGTCAATCATATCTTCTATATCATCTTTTTTAAATTCTCTGATTATTATTTCTTCTTCCATTTTTTACTCCACATTCCATATTTTTTCTAAACTTATATTGCTTTGTTCGATAATTTTTTTTGCATTATTCCATTTTCCAATGTCATTTTTTGAATGTGCATCACTTCCTACTGCATACATAACGTTAATTCCTTCTTTTTCAATTAACTTAATATCTTCGGAATTTAATTTACTTTGTGTATCATTTATTTCAAGCATTATGTTATGCTTCTGTGCTTCTTTTGCAATTTTAATTATATCAACAGGACCTCTTGTATCAGGATGAGTTATCATTTTAAGAGGATATTTTCTCATTGCATTTATTATTGCATTTGTATTAATTTTAGTTTGTCTTTTTTTAAAAATACCAAACTTACAATATAAAGTATTCATTAATTGAAGGTTAAATAGTGCACTTAAATTTTTTGGTATAGACATTAAATGGATTCCACAGTATAAAACTTCTACAATGTTTAGTAGTTCATCATCAACATCTAATTCGCCTTTTGTTGAAATTATATTTGCTTCAAGTCCCATTATGATTTCCATGTCAGGATATTTTTCTCTCAATGAAATAATTTCATTTTTCATTTTCCTATAGGTTTCATTTGTATTGTGCTTTGCAACCATATGTCCAGGACCATGTTCGCTTATTATAATTTTTTTTATTCCTTTTTCTTTTGCCGCTAATACATTATCTTCTATAGTACCACTTCCATGAGAGTATACTGTGTGGCAATGAATTTCTGCTGTAAGTTTCATTATTTTATTCTTTCTTCAATCCTTTCTAAGATGAAAGATGCAATTTCATTAGTTTTTATGCTTGTAACTTGTTTTCCTTTTTCAAAGAAAACAGCATTACCGTTACCGCATGCAACCCCCATATCAGCTTCTTTTGCTTCTCCAGGGCCATTAACGGCACAACCCATAACAGCTACTGTAATAGGCTTTTTAATGTGCATTGTTTTTTCCTTTATCTCTTTTACTATTGCCAATGTATCTGTTTTACATCTTCCACAAGTAGGGCAGGATACAATTCTTACCCCTTCTTCCATTAAACCAAGACTAGTTAAAATTTCTTTTCCTACAATTACTTCATCTGAACTTTTACCTGTAAGAGAAACACGAATAGTATCTCCTATACCTTCTTTTAGAAGTGTTCCAAGTCCAATGCTGGATCTTACTATACCAGTAAGCTCAGCACCTGCTTCCGTAACACCAAGATGAAGCGGATAGTTGTATTTTTCACTAAATAATCTGTTAGCATCTATTGTTGTTGTTACATCACTTGATTTAATTGACAATACAATATTATCATAATCAAATTCATTAAAGTAAGATATGCTTCTATAAGCACTTTCCACTAAAGCTTCAGCTGTAGGATGCTTATATTTTTCAAGTAAATCTTTTTCAAGACTACCTGAGTTGACACCGATTCTAACAGGGATATCATAGTCTTTTAAGCATTTAACAACTTCTCTTACTTTTTCTTTGCCTCCAATATTGCCTGGATTAATTCTAACCTTATGTACGCCATTTTTGATTGCTGCAATTGCAACTTTATAATCAAAATGTATATCTGCAACAAAAGGTATATTTGTATTTTTTATTATTTCTGGAATAACCTCTGCTGCTTCCATATTTGGAATAGTTCCTCTGATTATGTCACACCCAAGCATTTCAAGGTCATTTATTTCTTTTATAATGCTTTTATAGTCTGTAGGAGGAAGTTTTAACATAGATTGAATTAATACAGGATTTCCTCCGCCTATAATTTTATTTCCAATTTTTACTACATTAGTTTTTTTCATTTTATAACTCTCCTAAAAAAGTTTTATTACATCCTGTACAGCTACAAATACCGCAAGTCCCATTAAAAGTATAAATCCGATAAAATGAATAGTGCCTTCTTTTTCACGGTTTATAGGGGATCCTTTTATCATTTCTATAATACAAAATAGTATTCTGCTTCCATCTAGGGCTGGTATAGGAAGTAAGTTAAATATACCAATGTTTATTGCTAGAAGTGCTGTAATGTTTAACACAATTATGCTACCCATACTCATTGCCTGATTTACAATTGTTGCAACTCCTATAGGACCTGATAATTGGTTAATTCCTATAGCTCCTCTAATTAAACTTATAATAGCTTCAAATGTTAAATAAATATAAGTAAAGAATGCTTTAAAAGCATTTGTAATTGTTCCTATAAAACTTCTTGAATATTCAGGAGTAATTCCTATTTTATATGAATTAGTTGACTTATCTAAAGTTGGAGTCATTGTAGTTTGTTTTGTCTGGTTATCAGATGTTTTATAAGTTACATTTATTTTTTTACCATTTGATGATGTGATTTCATTTGAAAGATCTTCCCAACTATTTATATTTGTATCTTCTATTTTTATAATAGTATCTCCTGCTTTAAGTCCAGAAGTATATGCAGGAGAATTTTCAAGTACGTTTGATATTGTTGTTGTAGGTTCTGTGCCTGCCATAGCATATACAATCATTAAAATTATGATTGCTGTTATTAAATTCATAAAAGCACCTGCAGCTAAAACTAAAATACGTTTAAAAGGTGAAATAGAATTTAATGAACCTTCTCCAAGCTCATTTTCATCTTCATCTTCTCCATACATTTTGCAGTACCCGCCAACAGGGAAAAGTCTTAAAGAATAAAGCGTTTCATCTTTTCCTTTTCTTTTAAAAAGAAGTGGTCCCATCCCAATAGAAAATTCTTCTACGATGACACCACATTTTTTTGCCACAATAAAGTGACCGAATTCATGAGTTGTTATTAATACCCCAAATATAATCAGGGTGCAAATAATTGATAATACTATGCTCAAATTAATCGTCTCCTAAAAAGTAAGTATATTTATAACAATATATACATAAAAGAACGTTCCAGCAAGTGAAAAAAGCATTCCGTCAATTCTATCAAGTATTCCACCATGTCCCGGAATTAATTTGCCATAATCTTTAACACCGAAAGTTCTTTTTATCATTGATGCAGTTAAATCACCAAATTGACAAAGTATACTATCTATTATTGCCATTATTATAAAGTCTATTAAAAAAAGATCAAGAATATTATATTTTGTATAAATGAAATATAATATTATACCTGCTATAATACCAAATAATAATCCATAAAAACTTCCTTCTATACTTTTTTTGGGGCTTATAGCAGGACAAAGTTTATGTTTGCCAAATTTAACTCCGAAAAGATAAGCAAAAGAATCTGTGGCAACTGCAATTAAAATTCCGAAAGTAATAAGCGCTAATCCTTGGTTGTTTGGTAGATAGTTAATCATTATAACCATAAATGAAAGTATTAGCGATATATATATTATTCCGAAAACAGAGTAAATCGTAGTTTCTGAATGGTATTTTTTATTTAGTATATTATTGATTGTAATAAGTATTACAATAATAGGTAGAACAGGAACCAATAATGCTGGCATAATAGTTGCAAAGAACATCATTATCGTTCCAAGCAAAATATATATTATTTTTGATAATTCTAAATGTTTTCCGTTATTGTCAACTACATTGATATATTCATATAATGCTATTGCATTTACAATAAACCCTAAAGCTAAAAAAGCTTTATTTCCTATTATTAACGCAATAATTAGTAATAATATTAATGCAGCGGCACTTATTATTCTTTTTGTCAATTTATTTCACCAATCCTCCAAATCTTCTTTCTTTATGTTGGAAAGAGTAAATGGCTTTATGTAATTCTTCTACATTAAAATTAGGCCAAAGTACATCACAAAAATATAACTCACTATATGCAATCTGCCATAATAGGAAGTTACTTATTCTGATATCTCCGCCTGTTCTTATTAATAAATCAATGTCTGTATTTTCGTTATTATATAAATATTTGCTGAATAATTCTTCTGTAATATCTTCAGCGTTGATTCCCTCTTCTATTATTTCCTTTGTAGCATTTACTATTTCTTTTCTTCCACCGTAGTTAAGGGCAATATGGACATGAAGTCCCGTACCATTTTTTGTTCTTTCAATTGTGTCTTTCATGCTGTTTAATGTTTTCTCAGGTAGAGATTCAATATCCCCTATGAAGTCCATTTTAACATTTTCCTTAACTAAATCATCGGTTTCTTTATTTAGATACTCGATAACAAGGTTCATAATAGTATTAATTTCATCTTTTGGTCTTTTCCAGTTTTCCGTAGAGAATGCATATAAAGTAAGATGTTTTATATTTAGATTATTTACTTCTTTTATTATATCTTTTACGGTTTTGGCACCAAATTTATGACCAAAACTTCTAATTTTACCTTGTTGTTTTGCCCACCTACCATTGCCATCCATAATAATGGCAAGGTGGGTAGGCATATTATTTTTATCTAATTCAAAATTATCCATTTTATGTTTCCCTTAAATAAATAATTAATTATATTGTTGTAATTTCTTTTTCTTTTGTTTTAATTTTTTCGTCAATTTCTTTAACATATTCATCTGTTAATTTTTGGATTTCATCTTCAAAGTCTTTTAATCCGTCTTCTGTTATTTCACCATTTTTTTGAGCTGCTTTTAAATCATGTATAGCATTTCTTCTGATATTTCTTACTGCAACTTTTGCATTTTCTCCTTCTTTTTGAGCAAGTTTACAAAGTTCTTTTCTTCTTTCTTCTGTTAATTGAGGAATAGAAAGTCTTATAACTTTTCCATCATTTGAAGGATTTAAACCTAAATCAGAATTCATGATTGCTTTTTCAATTAATTTTAAGGCAGATTGATCCCAAGGTTGAACTGTTAAAGTTCTTGGTTCAGGAGCAGAAATGCTTGCCATTTGATTTACTGGTGTTGGACTTCCATAGTAGTCAACTACAATTCTATCTAACATTGCAGGATTTGCTCTTCCTGCTCTTAATGCATTTAAGTTTGCTTGTAAATTTTCAACTGCTTTAGTCATTTTTTCTTTTGTTTGGGCTTTTATTTCGTTACTCATTTTTTTTCTCCTTTATTTTATTATTGTACCGATTTTTTCTCCACATACTACTTTTTCGATATTTTCAGGTGGATCTATTGCAAATATAAGTAATGGAATATCATTGTCCATACAAAGTGATGCTGCTGTTGAGTCAATAACTTTTAATCCTTGATCTAAAATGTCAAGATAAGTTAGTTCGTCATATTTTATTGCATCATCATATAAATTAGGGTCTTTATTGTAAACACCATCTATGTTCTTTGCAGATAAAATAGCTTCAGCTTCTATTTCTGCAGCTCTTAGAGATGCTGCTGTATCTGTTGAGAAGAATGGGTTACCTGTTCCTGATGCAAAGATTACTATTCTTCCTTTTTCTAAATGTCTTATTGCTCTTCTTCTTATATAACTTTCAGATATTTGTCTCATTTCTATTGCGCTTTGAACTCTTACTTGTAGATCTAATTGTTCAAGACTGTCTTGAAGAGCTAATGCATTCATTACAGTTGCAAGCATACCGATATAATCAGCAGTTGCTCTGTCCATGCCTTCTCCTGTTCTTCCTCTCCAGAAGTTTCCGCCTCCAACAACTATGGCAATTTCAACTCCCATGTCATGGCATTTTTTTATATGTTCGCTTATTTTATTTATAACAGATGTGTTTAAACCAAATCTCTTATCTCCGGCAAGAGCTTCGCCGCTTACTTTCAATATAATTCTTTTGTATTTAGGTTCCATAAAATACTCCTATCTATCATTTATCTTTTTCTTTATATATAATACAATATTTACTTAAATAAAACAATAAAAAAAGAACACAACTGAATTAATTGTGTTCTTTTAAATGTTAATTATTCACCTAATTGTTTTTGAATTTCTTCAGCAAAGTTTTCTTCTTTCTTTTCAAGACCTTCGCCTGTTTCAAAACGAACGATTTTGTTGATTTTAATGTTTGCACCAGCTTGAGCGATGTATTTTTCAACTGTTAAATCAGGATCTTGAACATATGCTTGATCAAGAAGACAAACTTCTTTAAGTTCTTTGTTTAAACGTCCTGTAATCATTTTTTCAATGATATTGTCAGGTTTTTCAGGATGTTCTGTTTTTGCTTGATGAAGTAAAATTTCTTTTTCTGATTCAATATAGTCGCTTGGAACTTCTTCTCTTGAAACATATTTAGGATTCATAGCTGCAACTTGCATAGCAACATTTCTAAGACAAGTTTTAACAGCATCGTTTACTTCATCACAGTCAGCTTCTACAACAGCACCGATTTTTCCGTTTCCGTGAATGTAAGCAGCAACGCATCCGTTACTTACGATTTTTTCAAATCTTCTGATGTTTAAGTTTTCACCAATAACTGCGATTTTTTCATTTAAAGCTTCTTTTACAGTTTTTCCTGCTTCTTTTGCCCATGATTCAGCTAAGAAAGCATCTAAATCTTTAGCATCGCTTAATATAACTTGTTCAGCAACATCTTCAACAAAGTTTTGGAAGTCTTCGTTTTTAGCAACGAAGTCTGTTTCTGAGTTTACTTCAACGATACCAGCAACTTTATCGTCTTTAACTACTACTTTTACAGCACCTTCAGCAGCGATTCTTCCTGCTTTTTTGCTTGCAGCAGCAAGACCTTTTTCTCTTAAGTTTACGATGGCTTTTTCGATATCACCGTCTGTTTCAACAAGTGCTTTTTTGCAGTCCATCATACCAACGCCTGTTTTTTCTCTAAGTTCTTTAATAAGTTTAGTTGTAATTGCCATAATTATATCCCCTTGATAATATTATTCTTTAACTTCTGTTGTAGCTTCTTCAACTACAGCCTCTTCCATTTGTTCGCCTTGTTTTCCTTCTAAAATAGCATTAGCAATAGTAGAAGCGATTAATGATACGGCTCTGATAGCATCATCGTTACCTGGAATTGGGTAATCAATTTCATCAGGATCACAGTTTGTATCAACAATAGCGATAATTGGAATATTAAGTTTTTTAGCTTCTGAAATAGCAATTCTTTCTTTTTTAGGGTCGATTACGAATAATGCTGATGGAAGTTTTTCCATGTTTTTAATTCCGCCTAGGAATTTTTCAAGTTTATCTCTTTGGTTTTTAAGTAAGATAACTTCTTTTTTAGGAAGTACATCAAAAGTACCGTCTTCTTCCATTTGATTTAATTCGTGTAATTTTTTAATTCTTTTAGAAATAGTTTGGAAGTTTGTAAGTGTACCACCTAACCATCTTTGGTTAATGAAGTGACTTCCACTTTTAATTGCTTCAGTTTGGATAGCTTCTTGAGCTTGTTTTTTAGTTCCGATGAATAAGATTTCTCCGCCTTCTTCAGCGATTTCTCTTGCAAATTTGCAAGCATCGTCAACTAATCCTACTGTTTGTTGTAAGTCAATGATATAAATACCATTTCTTTCTGTGAAGATGTATTTTTTCATTTTTGGATTCCATCTTCTTGTTTGATGTCCGAATTGAACACCAGCTTCTAATAATTGTTTCATTTGAATGTAACTCATTCTTTTTCCTCCTTGGTTTTTTCCTTGATATGCCAATTCAGCTCATAAATGAGAACCAAAGAATTTAAAGCATATCTGTGATTTTTTGTCAACCTTGTTTATGATATCATAAGGGCATTTTATATGCAAGATAATATATGTATTTTTTTATATTTTTTTTACCTAAAATTAAGGCTGTAAAGGCTTTTGAGGTGATTTTTAACTTATTGATTGTTTAATCATATAAAAAATTAAAGTTCATATATTTTAGTATGAGAAAAAGAAGAACATTAAAAAGTATAATTTATTTATTATTAATTATTTTCATAGGTCTTGTTATTTTTACATTTATTTTTAACGGAATGTCATTTTCTGTTTCAAACATGGATTCAAATGTTCCTTATAACATAAAAGACTTGTTAAAGAAAGATTATGGGAAAAGTAAATATTATCTATCAAAAGGAGGAGTAAGTATAGATATAGAAAGGGTATTAAATGAAAATTATTTTATTACTTATTCTTGGATGAGTGGAAATAAAAGCTCTTTTTATGTAGTTTTTTTAGTAGAAAACCAAAATAAAAATCCCATAAGTAATCATAAAATTAATAATTTAAAAGTTGTTGATAATCTTGGAATGGAATATAAACCCATAAACTTTTATTTTGATGATTATCCTGTTGATGAGCCTTTAAAATATAAAGAAACTTTGAATTTTAGATTCCTTCCTTTTAATGAAAATGTAAAAAGTATTACAATATCATTTAATTATAATGGGAATGATTTTGTTTTTAAAAATATTCCAATATAAAAAGCAGTATATTTTATACTGCTTTTTATGATAAAACAACTTACATTCCTCTATATTGTAATGCTTCGCTTATATGCGATGAATTTATATTTTCTTCTCCGTCAAGATCTGCTATTGTTCGTGCAAGTTTTAAAATTCTATGATAGCCTCTTGCTGATAAATTCAAATTATCAAAAGCCATTTTCATAAGTTTTTCTTCTTCTTCTCCAATTTTACACCACTGTTCTATTTTACTTGGAGTTAACATGGAGTTAAAAAGAATGTTAGTTCCTTTATATCGTTTTAGCTGGATTTCTCTTGCTTTATTTACTCTTTCTCTTATTTGTGTACTTGTTTCTGATTTAGTACTATTTATTCTTAATTTGTCATAGTCTTGTCTTGGAACTTTTACTTGAATATCTATTCTGTCAAGTAAAGGCCCTGATATTTTGTTTTTGTATCTTTCTCTTTGGTTATCTGTGCATTTACATTCTATTTTACTGTCTCCAAGATACCCACAAGGGCAAGGGTTCATACTTGCAAGAAGCATAAAATCGGCAGGGTAGGATAGGGAAGCATATACTCTTGAAATATTAACTTCTCCGTCTTCAAGAGGTTGTCTTAAAACTTCCAATACTTTCTTCTGAAATTCAGGGAACTCATCTAAAAATAATACTCCAAGGTGTGCAAGACTTACTTCTCCCGGAATTGGTATTCTTCCTCCTCCAATTAAAGATACATCTGATATTGTATGGTGAGGACTTCTAAATGGCCTTGTTTTTATTAGTGGTTCATCTTTCTTTAAAAGTCCTGATACAGAATATATTTTTGTAACTTCCAAACTTTCTTCTAATGTCATTTTAGGAAGAATAGTTGAAAATCTTTTTGCAAGCATTGTTTTCCCGCTTCCCGGAGGACCTATCATAAGAATGTTATGTGCTCCTGCAGCTGCTATTTCCATTGCTCTTTTAACGCTTTCTTGTCCTTTTACATCTGCAAAATCTAGTTCTGATAATGTATCTTCATCATTTGAAAAATAATTATCATTAAAATCCATCTTGTTTATTGGTTTTCTATTATTAATATGAGAAACGACTTCTAAAATATTTTTTGCAGGATATACATTTATACCGTCTATAATTGATGCTTCCTTTGCATTTTCAATAGGAACGACAATATTTGTTATTCCGTTATTTTTTGCCTCCATAACCATTGGAAGAACTCCGTCTACTCCTCGAAGTGTTCCGTCCAGTGAAAGCTCTCCGATAAATAAATATTTATTTAAATCAATATTTGAAAAAATCTGTGTAGAAGAAAGAAGGATACCAATGGCTATTGGTAAATCATAAAAAGTTCCTTCTTTTTTTATATTTGCAGGTGCTAAATTGATTGTTATTTTACCAAGGGGTATTTGAAAAGAACTATTTTTTATTGCTGCAAAAACTCTTTCTTTTGATTCCTTTACGGCAATATCCCCAAGCCCTACAACTGACATTGAAGGAAGGGCTTTGGTAATGATATCTGTTTCAACGCTTACGATTATTCCATCAACTCCCATAATGCTTCCTGAATATAATTTACTAAACATTTTTATTACCTCTATATTATTTCTTTTATTTAATATTAGTAGAACATATGTTCATTGTCAATAATATGAGAGTATCTGGTCACTTTTTGGTCACTTTTGTAAAAATAATAAAAAACACTGTACCTTAGTACAGTGTTTTAATTTATCTTTATTATTCAACATCAATAACAGTTACATCTTTATATGTTCCGCAAACGCTACATACTCTGTGAGGAGCTTTTACTTCTCCGCATTTTGGACAAACGCTAGATGCAGGCATAGCGATTTTATAACTGTTAGCTCTTTTTTTGTCTCTTCTTGCTTTAGAAATTTTTCTCTTTGGTACTGCCATGATTATTCACCTCCTAGTTTTCACCTTCGCCCTCTAATAGTTTACTAAGTGCCGCAAATTTTGGATTAATTTTATTTTTACCACAATCGCAGCTTTCTTTGTTTAGGTTTATACCACAATCTGGACAAAGGCCTAAACAATCATCCTTGCATAAAACTTTATTCGGCATATTTAATAAAATTTGTTCTCTTACAGCTTCTTTAAGGTCGATTCCTTCAGCTTCACTGTTTTCAATCTCTTTGATATCATACTGTTTTTCTAAAGGAAAATCTTCATTTCTTTGGATATCTTCCAAACATCTGTCGCAGGTTGTAAAATAAGTCAAAAGTATTTTACAACTTAACTGTAAAATATCAGACTGCTTAAATACTTCACCTTTTACATTAATGTTTGAAATTTGAAAATCTTTATAAGAAAAATCTTCAAGTTTTTCATCAATTAAAAGGCACTGATTATCGCTATCTAATATTTTTTTAAGTTTAATAATCAACTTTTTTCCTCCTAGCGTCACAGTAAGAACAATTATATATCTTTAGCTATAATTTGTCAATATATTATTATTAATTATTGGCTATTTTAATATATTTATTGTTTCTTTTGCTATCATTAATTCTTCATTTGTTGGAACAACCATGCAAGTTGTTTTTGAAGAAGGTTTTGTTATAAATTGAGCTTTTCCTCTTACATTGTTTGCTTCTTCGTCAAAGTCAATACCGAAGAATTCCATGTCTTTTAATATTGCAGCTCTAACGTCTGTTGAGTTTTCGCCGATACCACCTGTAAATGCAATGCAGTCAACGCCATTCATTGCAGCAGTGTAAGCTCCAATAGTTGTTTTTACTCTATATACAAATATATCAAATGCAAGTTTTGCTCTTTCGTTTCCTTTTTCCATAGCATCTGTTATATCTCTAAAGTCTGAAGATACTCCTGAAACTCCAAGTAAACCTGATTCTTTGTTTAATATATCTTCAACTTCTTTTGGTGTTTTGTTTTCTTTTTCGCAAAGGAATGGAATTACTGATGGGTCGATAGAACCGCTTCTTGTTCCCATTTCAAGACCATCAAGAGGAGTGAATCCCATTGAGTTTTCAATACATTCCCCTTTGTTTACGGCAGAAATACTAGCACCATTACCTAAGTGACATACAATTACTTTTAAATCTTTTACATCTTTATTCATAAGCTCAGCTACTTTTTGTGATACAAATTGATGAGAGATTCCGTGGAAACCGTATTTTCTTATACTATATTTTTCATAGTATTCATAAGGAATAGGATACATATAAGCTTGTTTTGGAATTGTTCTATGGAAAGATGTATCGAATACACATACCATTTCTTTTCCAGGGAATACTTCTTTACATCCTAAAAGACCCATTACTTGTCCAGGGATGTGAAGAGGTGCAAGCTCACTGCATTCTTTTAATCCTTCGATTACTTCATCTGTTGCTTTGATTGATTCATTATATTTTTCGCCGCCTGTTGTTATTCTATGTCCGATTGCAGAAATTTCATCTAAACTGCTAATAACACCATATTCTTTATCAACAAGAGCCTTTACTAAAATTTGAAGAGCTTCTTTATGTGTAGGCATATTTTCATTAAATACTACATTATCTTTTCCAGGTTGTTTATGTGTTAAAATTCCGTCCTCTAAACCTATTCTTTCAGCTACTCCATTAGCTAAAACATTGTTGTTATCCATATCAATAAGTTGATATTTTAGCGAAGAGCTTCCGCAGTTAATTACAAGAACTTTCATTAATATATTTCCTCCTAATAAATGTAAACTGTTTTTATTTGTATTTGAAAAATTCCTTATTATTTTATACCCTTTTTGTTGTTTTGTAAATAATAATGTAGGTAAATCTTTTCATAATTATTTTAATATTTTTATATAAAAGTATAATTAGATTTGAGTTTATATGATAAAATATAATAAAAGTATTTTTAAAGGAGAAAGTTTATGATTACATTAATTATCATTTTAATTGTTGTTGCTGTAATTGTTCTATATTTAATATCAGCTTACAACAATTTTGTAAAGTTAAATAACAAAATAAAAGAAGCTTTTGCAACTATGGATGTTTATCTAAAGAAAAGATATGACCTTATTCCTAACTTAGTTGAAACAGTAAAAGGTTATGCAAAACATGAACAAGGCACTCTTGAAAAAGTTATAAGTGCAAGAAACATGGCTATGAATGCTTCTAGTGTTGGAGATAAAATTGAAGGAGAAAATGTTCTTTCAGGTACTTTAAAATCATTATTTGCTCTTTCTGAAAGTTATCCTGATTTAAAAGCAAATGAAAATTTTGTTTCTCTTCAAAATGATTTAAATAGAATGGAAGAAGAAATTGCTTCTTCAAGAAAATACTATAATGCTATAGTTAATACTTTTAATACAAAAACAGAAGTTTTTCCAACTAATATTATAGCAAATATGTTTGGTTTTTCTGCTAAACCTTTATTTGAAGTAAACAGTGAAGAAGAAAGAGAAAACGTAAAAGTTGAATTTTAACATTTAGGTATTAATATGAAAAGAACAAGAAAGATTGTAGGCTTAGTAGTATTATTATTTTTATTTTTGCTTCCATCTACAAATATTTTTGCATCGGAAGCATTTACCATAGATAATTATAAAATAAATATGGTAGTAAATGATGATAACAGCTATACAATAGAAGAAACAATAGATGTAGATTTTGGATATAATCAAAAACATGGTATATTCAGAACAATCCCTACAATTTCTTCAGCTACAAGAAATATTGATGGAAAAGATGTAAAAAAAACACATTTAATTAAAGTAAAAGATATTGATGTAGTTGGAAGTGATTATTCTACAGAAAGAAATTTTGATAATATAGTATTGCAAATAGGGGATAGTGACGAATATGTAACTGGTAAGCAAACTTATAAAATTAAATATACTTATGTTGTCGGTAATGACGGAATAAATGAGTTTGATGATGTTTATTTTAACCTTATAGGAAACGACTGGGATACAACCATTGATAAAGTAACCTTTACAATTAAAATGCCAAAAGATTTTGATACAAACTTAATTAATTTTACATCAGGTTCTTATGGCAATACAGACAGTAATGTAGAGTATAGTGTTGATAATAATGTAATAAAAGGATATACAACTTCTAAACTTTATAATCATGAAAGTGTTACAGTTAGAATAGAGCTTCCTGATGGATATTTTGTAAATGCATCTTCAAATAATAAATTATTTGATATTATCTTTCTTATAGTTTCAGCATTAATATTAATATTATCTTTATTTGTATTTACAAAACATGGGAAAGATGAAAAAATAATAAAGACAGTTGAATTTTATCCCCCAAATAACATGACTCCGGCAGAGGTTGGATATATTGCAGGAGATAGTTGGAGTGATAAAAATCTAACATCAATGATAATATATTTTGCATCTAAAGGATATCTTAAAATTAGAGAAGAAAGTGAAGCTGAACTTATTTTTATAAAGGTGAAAAATTTACCAAAAGATGCAAAACTTTATGAAAAATGTTTATTTGATAATTTGTTTGCTTCTTCTGATGAAGTGAAATTATCTTCACTTAAATATAAGTATTCTTCAGCACTAACACTTGCAAGAGACGATTTGCAAAGTGAGTTTAGCGGAGAAAAGAGTTTAAGTGATAGAGTTTCTTTAAAAATGCAGCGTATAATGACCGGTGTAGTCTGTCTATTTGCATTTGTAAGCTATACTTATACTTTCTATCAAATATTTTATAGTATGCTTATAAGCTTAATTTTAGGATTTGCATCAACTGTTTTAATAGGCGGTATTTATATATCAATTATTTATTTGATAAGTAAGATGCACACCGGAAGTAACAAAAGCAAAGTTTTTGGGATAGCATTTTGTTTGATTTTATATGCTTTACTTATGGGAGCAATGTGTTTTGTTTTAAATATTTTATCATTTAGCGTGATTTTTTATTTATTACAAAATATTATTTTAATCATAAGCGTATTTTTAACAGGTATGACATATAAAAGAAGTAAATATTTAGATAGTATTATTGGAAAGATACTTGGATTTAAAGACTTTTTGATTGTTACTGAAAAAGATAAACTTGAGGCATTGGTTGAAGAAAATCCTTCATATTTTTATGATATAATGCCTTATACATTTGTACTTGGAATAAGTTCAAAATGGATGGATAAATTTAAAGATATAACAATGGAACCTCCTACATGGTATAGTTCATATAATTCTCCTACATTTTGGGATTATTATATGATGTCACGTCTATATGATAGAATGTTGTTTATGAACAGTACTGTAAGTGCTGTAGAGGTAAGTGATATTTCTTCAAGTGGTGGCGGTGGCTTTTCCGGTGGAGGCGGCTTCTCTGGAGGCGGCTTCGGCGGCGGTGGCGGCGGAAGCTGGTAGAAAATTATGGATAGGAAAAAAGAAAAAGTTCAAGAAGGTATAATTCTATTAATTTTAGCTATAGTTATAGGAGTTGTTATATATGTAACGCAGAAGCTGTTTAGTAAAAAGCTTCCTCCGAATATATTAACCATACTTTTACTTTGTGCTGTAGCTTTACTTATTTTAAATTTAATAATTTATTTTATATGGGGTAAAGATAAAAAGGTTAATCAAGAAATAGCTGTTTATCCTCCAAGTGGTATGGATGGATTTGTTGCAGGCTATTTAGATACAGGAGAAGTTCAAAGTAATCATTTTGTATCTTTGATACTGTCCCTTGCCATAAAAAAATATATTAGTATTTTTAAAGATATAGATGGCAAAATTATTATAAAGAAAATAAAAGAATTAGATAAATACACAACAAAGTTTGAAAGATTTATATATAAAATTCTTTTTAAAGGGAATAGAAATTCTGTTAGCAGCAAGGAATTATTTGAAAATGAAGGACATTATTTTTCTAGAATGGAAAATATTATAAATAATTCTTATTCTAAAGATAGTAATATTGAAGATAAAACATCAAGATTTTTTAGAAGATTGACAGGTGTATTATTTGCAATTCTTCTTATTGTGTCATTCATAATATATTCTTACTTTGCTTTTAGAGCATTAAGATTTAGAGTTGCTTTTACAATATTATTATTGATTTTAGCGGGATTTATGTATTATCTATTGTCCCATTTGATTGTTGCATATCAAACAAGCAGCAGTACTTATATAAAATATGCCGTTCTAGTTACAAGCATATTTATACTATGTGGTAATATATCAGTTCCTTACTTTTCAATTCACTACAGTAATGTTGGTATTATGTTTGTTTGCCAACTTAACTTGTTACTGTTATGTGTTATTGTAAATGGGTTTATATTTAAA
Organism: Anaerofustis sp. LCP19S3_F7; assembly: GCF_052119445.1. Classification (NCBI taxonomy): domain Bacteria; kingdom Bacillati; phylum Bacillota; class Clostridia; order Eubacteriales; family Eubacteriaceae; genus Anaerofustis; species Anaerofustis sp. LCP19S3_F7. The sequence continues at coordinate 104,594 of NZ_JBQKFF010000002.1, forward strand.
AGAAGTGAACACTTAAACTATGTGATATCACAGCTTAGTGGGTTTAAAAATAATTTGAGCCAATTTGATAAGGAGAATATTATATCTCTATACAATAATGATAGAGAATACTTTTTTGAAATACTTCCGTACTTGTTTTCTTTGGAACTATCAATAATTCTTTTTGATGAAAATGAGGGAAAAATTGAAATGCCTTATTTCTATTCAGTTTATGACGAAAGAAAAGAAATTTCATTGAATGATTTTAACAACGATATGGATATACTTGATGATGCAATCATTCATTCATATTAAAAATAAAAAGACTTACATAAAATGTAAGTCTTTATTTTTTTACTTTTTTCGCATTTGCATTATTAAATGTTTCTATTCTTTTACAGAAAACTTTACCTGCATTATAATCCATTTCATTTACACGATAATTTCTTGCTATTGTTTCTATTATAACAGCCATATTTCTTCCCGGTCTAACAGGTACTATTAATTTATCAAGAGAAACATCAAGTAATTCTTCTTTTTGATATTCTGTACCTAATCTTTCATAATGCTTTTCATTGTTCCAATGTTCTAGTCTAACTATTAATTCTATATCAACTTTATCCTTTATTGCACCCATTCCAAATAAAGCCTTTACATCAATAATACCAACTCCTCTAATTTCCATAAAATATTGTAATATTTCAGGACAAGAACCTTCTAAAGTATTGATGTTTAATCTTTTAATTTCTACTAAATCATCGCATACAAGTCGGTGACCTCTTTGAACAAGTTCAAGTGCTATTTCACTTTTACCTATACCACTTTCACCTTCAAGTAATATACCTACACCTAAAACTTCAACAAGAACCCCATGTAGCTGCATTTTAGGAGCAAATAAGTCTTCTAAAAATGCTACTGTTTTATTTATACTTAAGTTTGTATTGAAGTTACTTCTTATAAGTATAACGTGTTCTTCTCTTGCAATTTTAACAAATTCATCATATTCTTTAACACCGTTTGTTAGTACTACACATGGAATATCATGTTTAAATAATGCTCTTATTCTATTTTCTCTAACTTGAGGTGTAAGATGTTTTAAATAAGCATTTTCTGTATTTCCAATTATTTGTACTCTGTCATTATCAAAGTATTCAAAAAATCCCGTTAATTGTATTCCCGGTCTTGTTAAAAAGGGTGTGTTTAGTCTGATATTTTTCCTAAAATCACTGTATAATATTTCGCCTTCAAGATTCTTACAAAATTCTTCTAAAGATGCTCTTTTCATTATTCCTTACCTAACATATATTTATTTATAATATAAGCAACGCCTTCTTCATCATTGCTTGGTGCAACTATATCTGCAATTTTTAATACGTCTTTGTGTGCATTTTTCATTGCAACTCCAAGGGAAGCATATTCAATCATTGGTATATCGTTTAATCCATCCCCGATTCCTATTGTGTCTTCATGCTTTATGTTATAAGCCTTTGCTACTTGTTTTATAGCTTCTGCTTTATTTGCATTTTTATGAGTAAATTCAAGTAAAAAACTTTGACTTGTAGCACTTATTGCATTTGTGCCTTTTAAAAGTTCTTTACTGTAAGGAATGTGTTCTTCTACTTTTTCAGGATCATCCTGCCATAAAAGTTTTGCTATTTTGTTGTCTTTATCGTCAAAATAACTCAAATCATCGCCTATGTATAAAACTTCATCTTTATAGTTTGAATTATCCAAGTAATGTTTTGTATGCCTGTTTTTTTCATTAAATGCAATTTTTCCGTCTAATGTCCAAATTATTACGCCGACATTTCTTTTGCATCCTTCTTTATAAGTTAAAATGGCATCTTCTTTATCTAAACCTTTTTGATATAAAACCTTACCGTTTTTTCCGCTTAATATTTGTGCTCCGTTGTAACAAGCAAGAGGCATATCAATATCAAGTTGATCTGTTATAAGGTCTAATGTTACGGGAGCTCTTCCCGAACATGGCATAATTACAATTCCATTGTCAGAAGCTTCTTTAAGAACTTCTTTTGTGTTTTCTGTTAGAATTCTTTTTGAATTAATTAAAGTTCCATCGATGTCTGTTGCTATTAATTTGTACATATTTTTCTCTCTTTCAAAAAAGTTAATATATTGTTATTCCATGTTTATTTTATATTATTTATTTTTTTTTTACAATAGCAATATTCAATATTAAATAAAGAGTAATTTAATTATTTTGTGTTAAAATTAATAAAAAGAGTATATAAGAGGATTATAAATGATAGATTTGACAATTAACATTGAAAATAATATGCAGGTTTATCCATCTGATCCAAATACAATTATAAAAAAGTGTTTTTCTTATGAAGATGATGGATGTTTGGTAAATAATATTTCTTTTTCTTCTCACTGCGGAACTCATATTGATTTCCCTTCTCATTTTATAAAAGGTGGGAAGAATGCAGATGATTATAAAATTGATGATTTTATAGGCAAAGGCTTTGTAATTGATATAAGTTATAAAAAAGATAATGAGATAATTTATGTTAAAGATATAAGTAAATATGAAGAAGATATATTAAAAACAGATGTTTTGATTTTTAAAACAGGATATTCAAAATATTATAATACTGACAGATATTTAAAACATCCTTATTTAGATATTGAAACTGTAAAATATTTATGTAATAAGGATATTAAAATTTGTGGTATTGATTGTTTTGGATTTGATGCAACATTTGAAGATAAAGGCTTTGATGCTCATAATATTTTTTTATCAAACGGTGTATTATTGGTTGAGAATTTAACAGGGCTTAATAAGTTAGTTAGTGGAGTAACGTATGATTTTTATTTTATTCCTCTTAAGCTAAAAGGTTTGGAAGCTTGTCCTATTAGAGCCTTTGTAAAAGAATAAAAGGAGAGAAAAAATGGATTATATAAAAGAATATAATAGATTTTTAAATAGCAGCATAATAAATAAAGAAGATAAAGAAGAACTTTTAAATATTAAATATGACGAAAAAGAAAAAGAATATAGATTTTCAAAACTTCTTGATTTTGGAACTGCGGGACTTAGAGGTGTTATGGGTATTGGAATAAATATGATGAATATATATACCATAAGGCACACTACATTTTCTCTTGGAAAAGTTATTTTAAATGAAGGAGAAGAAAAAAGAGGCGTTGTTATTTGCCATGACCCGAGAAATAATTCTGATAAATTTGCTCTTGAAGCAGCTCTTACTCTATGTAATATGGGTATAAAAGTTTATTTGTTTGATGACCTTAGACCAACGCCGGAGCTTTCTTTTGCTATAAGGCATCTTAAAGCAATTTCAGGAATAAATATAACAGCTTCACATAATACAAAGGAATATAACGGATATAAAGTTTATTGGGAAGACGGAGCTCAGCTTTCTCCAGATATGGCATATAAAGTTCATGAGAATATGATAAAGATAGATGTTTTAAGTGATATTAAAATTATGGAAAAAGACGAAGCTGTAAAAAAGGGACTACTTAAAATTATTGGAGAAGATATTGATAATCTTTATTTGGAAAAAGTGTTATCAGAAAGCGAGTATTCAAAATATACAATAAAACACAAAGATGATTTTAAAGTAGTATATACACCTTTTCATGGATGTGGATATAAATTTGTGCCATATGTGCTTTCAAAAATAGGGCTAGATAATATTATAAAAGTTGAAAGTCAAATGGTTTTAGACGGAAATTTCTCAACGGTTAAATCTCCTAATCCGGAAAATGCAGATGGGTTTAATGAGGCTATTAAGGTTGCTAAAAAAAATAATGCAAATATAATAATAGGAACTGACCCTGATGCAGACAGAGTAGGGGTTATGGCAAAAGATAAAGATAACGAATATAAAGTTATAACCGGTAATCAAGTCGGAGCTTTGCTTCTTGAATATATAATAATGGCAAAGGAAGAAAAGGGAGAATTTAAAAATAATTTTGCAGTTATCAAAAGTATTGTAACTACAAATATAGTTGATGAAATATGTAAAAAAAATAACGTTAAACTTTATGAAGTTTTAACAGGTTTTAAATTTGTAGGTAAGAAAATAAAAGAAATAGAAGAAGAGGGAAGATACAAATTTATATATGGCTTTGAAGAAAGTATAGGTTATTTAAAGGGAAGTTATGCAAGGGATAAAGACGGAATAGTTACATCAATGCTCGTTTGTGAAATGGCTTGTTACTATTATGATAAAGGAATGGATTTATTTGATGCTCTAAACTGCTTATATGAAAAATACGGTTACTTCGATGAGCTAACGGAAAGTATTTATATGGAAGGTTTAGATGGAGAAGAGAGAATAAAAAACATAGGGGTAAAATTAAGAAAAGATATTCCTACAAATTTTAGTGGTACTAATGTAATAAGAGTAAGAGATTATCAAAACCATATCATTAAAAATTTAAAAACAAGAGAAAAAGAAAAGCTTAATGAAGTTACTTCTGATGTTTTGTTTTTTGAACTTGAAGATGGATGCGATATAATTTGTCGTCCAAGCGGAACTGAACCAAAAATAAAATTATATATTTTATCAAAAGGAAGTTCTGTGAAAGATGCAAAATATAAGTCTAGAAAATATATGAAATCGATCAAAGAAATGATTTAAAAACACCGATGAAACGAAAAGTTGCATTATTATAATAATGGGTAGCAGACTTTTAATGTGCTTTTTTATATGATTATAAAAAAGGAGGCATAGTATGAATTTTGGAGAAAAATTAAAAAGTCTTAGAATTAAAAATGAATACTCTCAGGAAACTTTAGCAGAAATGATTAATGTTTCAAGGCAGGCTGTTACTAAATGGGAAAATGAAGTTTTCCAAACAAAAGGATATTAAGAAATAACCTGTGTTTGCCTGCTTGCAAACAAAAGAATATTGCTACTAAGCTAAGAGATACTGCATAGGTGTGTTGGTATCTCTTTTTTTATGCTGCGAAACAGCACACTATTTCATTTCTGCTTGTTCGTTATCAACGTCTTAGCTCATAGCTTGTCAAGAACCTGTTGCAACGCAATGCGTCAGCACTCTTTACAAGCTGTGTGATAAGGCGTATCTTCTTGATGGCAGAAATTACCAAGCATTTTACTTTTACAGTAAGGTGCTTTTTTGTTTATGATATTTATCTATATCCATAGGAAGGAGGATTGATAAAAAATGGCACAGGTTTATGGATATGTACGGGTTTCCAGCATAGACCAAAATGAGGAACGACAGATTGTCGAACTATCAAAAAGAAATGTACTTTCAAAAAATATCTACATAGACAAGCAGTCTGGAAAAGTTTTGAACGTCCGCAATATAAAAAGCTTGTAAGAAAGCTAAAACAAGGCGATTTGCTTTATATTTTAAGCATTGACCAACTAGGCAGGAACTATCTTGAAATACAGGAGCAATGGAGAATACTGACGAAAGAAAAAGGGATTGATATATGCGTTATAGATATGCCCTTGTTAGATACAAGGAATGGAAAAGATTTAATGGGAACATTCATTGCCGATCTCGTATTACAGATACTATCGTTCGTGGCACAGAATGAGCGTGAAAACATCAGAAAAAGACAGGCACAGGGCATTGCGGTGGCAAAGGGAAAAGGAATAAAATTCGGCAGACCAGAAATCGCGCTTCCAGAGAACTTTGGGGAGCTTGTCCATGAATGGGAAAAGAAAAGGCTTCCTCTATCGGAAGTCTTGGAAGTATGCAAAATGAGTGAAGCCACATTTTACAGGAAATTAAGGGAATATCGCTTATTAAAACAAAAATAATTTGTGCTGAACTCTTAAAAGGTACACTTTTTGATAATCATGAGTCAGGGAATACCATCAACCTTAGCAAAAGATTATGGTAAAAATACCACGAGTATTGACAAAATAGGCATTATCGCTTGTAATAGAAATCATACAATAGACTGGTAAAAAGTGTACTTTTTGATAATGATATAAAAGCAGGAAGGGAAGAGTAGAATTTTTTAATCATCTGTTGTAAATTTAAAAAAGGAGAAAGAACAATGAATCTAAAGAGGTTTACAAGTTTTGCACTTGCATTTATCTTGTGTTTCGCATTAGCACCTGTTAACGCTGACGCTCTTGCCAGTGAAAACGATGCAGTGAAAAATGGTTATTATGACAGTTCTGGTCAATGGGTTGAAGGTACATTACAGCAGACGCTACCAGAAGGAATTCATTCTGTTAATAAAACTGCCACGCCTGTTGCTGACAACACTTATGAGATTACCTTGGAAGTTGTTACTAAACAAAAGGTTGAATCATTCAGCAAAAAGTCTGCAACTGTTCTTGTGATTGATACATCAGAGAGTATGAACGATGATTCACGCCTAAAAACTTTAAAAAATTCGGCTGCTGAATTTATCACGACATACGCAGGAAAGAAAGAAAACACGGGACGTTATTTAGCCGTTGTCCAATTTTCTACTGAAACTAAGGTAGTTCTAAATTGGACAGATGTTTCTACGGAACAAGGAAAGAAAAGTGCTATTGATTCGATTCAAGCATTAAGGGCAAATGGAGGAACTAATTTACAAGCTGGATTAAAACAGGCATCTTCTTTATTTAAGCAGTCTACGGTTCAGGGAATTCAAAAGGAGAATAGAAACACAGTTGTATTAACCGATGGAGCACCAACCTATTATCTTAAAAATTGCTCTGGTGGAATATTTACATGGATGCATACGCATGTTGTAATTGATGGTGTCATCTATGATTTAAAAGGTTCTGGAAGAAGTGGAAGTCAAAATATTATTGATTTGACAACTAAAGATGCTAAAGTTCTTAAGGATGAATCAAAGGTTTATACCGTGTGTTATGGAGCACAGGATCAAACCACCTATGAAGGCGGTCCGTTGGTTTCTGATTTTCTGGCAGATAATATCGCACAAAGTCCAGATACAGCATTTATCGTTGGAAAAACTGAAGATTTAATGAAAGTCTTCGAAGCTATTTCTGAAAGTGTTGTCAGTGGGATTACTGGTGAAAATCTAACTGTTACTGACGGTTCTGCTCCATTTGTTACAGTGAGCAACTTGCCAACGACAATTCAGCAAGATGAGAATGGCTTTACATGGAAGTTGACGAATGCAACTACAACAACGGAAGGTAACCAAACTTATTATACTTATCAGCTAAAGTATACTGTCAAATTAGATGCAGATAATGCTGAATTTAAGGAAGAAAACTGGTATCCGCTTAATGGCAAGACCGAAATCAATATGCCAAGTGGAGAAAAAGTTAAATTCCCGATTCCTGCAGCACAGGGAACAAAGACACGTTATACCGTCACTTATACTGATGGGGTCGACAATGAAGAAGTATTCAAAGACAAAGTGTTTGAGAACATCGTAACAGGTTCTAAAACACCGGATTTCGGAGAAATACCGGTAAGAGATGGATATACTTTTAAAGGATGGTCACCTCAAATTGAAGATAAAGTAACAAAAACAGTCGTCTATCATGCAACTTGGGATATGAACCTGATTGACTTAAACATAGCACCAACCATCACGGCAACGGATAAAGTACTGACTGTCGGTGATACCTTTGACCCAAAAGCAGATGTAACAGCAAGCGATAAGGAAGACGGTGACATCACAGCAAATCTCGAAGTTGTGAAGAATGAGGTGGATACAACCAAAGCTGGGGTATATGAAGTAACCTACAAGGTAACAGACAGCCAAGGAGCATCCTATACTAAGACGATTAAAGTCACAGTCAAAGAGAGAAAAATATCAACACCAAATACGGATAAAGAGAAAAATCCGAATAACGGTGGAGATAAAATAAACAATACAGGCAATCCAAAAACAGGCGATAAGACAAATGTAGGTCTATTCACTTCTTTATTAGTTATCAGTGCATTAGGTATTGCAATTCTAGCGGTATTTAAGAAAAAGAAAGCCTTAGAGCATAAATAAGGTGTTTCTTTAAAAACATGGAAAGATAAAGAGATAACAGGCTGTTGTGTGTTATCATAAGCAATTTTTATACCGATGGAGTGAACCGGACACGGTGGCGGAAGTTTCCAGACTTTTCGGCACACCAGCTTGCTGGCGAGGGGCTGGTTCACCTTGTCGGTTGGGCGAGCCTGCGAGCCGTTCAAAGCTCCCGTTATCTAACAACAAGGGGGCAGAAAAAACAAAAGACAATAGACATTTACAAGCGGAAAACGCTTTATTTACGGGGTAAAACCGTATTTTGCAAGGTGTGATATAAATTACGCCATTATCACTTGAAAAAGACACAGGAAAGACAGTTGATTTCAAATGAGAAATTGATTGTCTTTTTCTTTTGAAGAAATTTAAGTATAGGCAATTATCAAGATACGGTAGTTGCCTTTTTTGATTGGAGGAATTTTAGAATGAATGATAAAAACTTTTTTGAAGAATTAAGGCAAAAACGTGAAAAATACGGTGTAACACAAACTAGGCTTGCGGTTGCCTGTGGTATCAGCCGTGAGTATTATAACCGCATTGAAAAAGCAAACAGCCATTGAATAACGAATTAAAGGAAATCATAGAGAAACAGATTGGGCGTTTCAATCCACGAGAGCCGTTATTTTTACTAATTGATTACTTTCGTGTCCGCTTTTCTACTACGGACGCATTAAAGATTATCCGTGATGTACTGCAACTGAAAGCCGATTATATGCTGTATGAAGATTATGGAAAATACGGATATGAAAGCAAATATGTGCTTGGCGACATCAATATCATGTGTTCCATGCAGGAACATTTAGGAGTTCTATTGGAACTGAAAGGTAAAGGCTGTCGGCAACTGGAAAGTTATCTGCTGGCACAGGAACGCTCATGGTATGATTTTATGCTTGATTGCATGACGGCTGGCGGTGTAATGAAACGGCTTGACTTGGCTATCAATGAACGAGCAGGAATATTAGATATTCCAAAGTTAAAAGGAAAAATATATGGCTGGGGAATGTGTTTCCTATTTCCGAAAGCAGAAAAATTATGGCAGTACAGAAAAATGCGGTGATGATACGCCAAAGAACACAGGAGAAACTTTATATCTTGGTTCAACCAGTAGTGAATTATATATGTGTGCCTATCAGAAGAATTATGAGCAGTATGTCAAGAATGGTATAGAAGTTGAAGATACAGAAATCAAGAACCGTTTTGAAATACGCTTGAAGAATGAACGAGCCTATTATGCCGTTGTAGATTTACTGACTTATCGGGACGCTGAACGTACTGCTTTTTCTATCATCAATCATTATGTCCGTTTTGTAGATAGAGAGGATGATAAACCGAAAAGTCAATGGAAAATGAATGAGGATTGGGCTTGGTTTGTAGGGGATAACAGAGAAACGATACGCTTAACTACAAAGCCAGAGCCCTATACCTTGCAAAAGGCATTACATTGGCTACAAAGACAGGTTGCACCGACCATAAAAATGGTACAGACATTAGACAGAGAAAATCATACAACGATACTGAAAGATATGATTGTGCAGGCAGAACTCAAAGACAAACATAAATACTTATTACAGTTAGAAAAATCAACCATAGAAGAACGTATAGATATCGATGTTCCACAAGAGAATGACGGTATTTTTTAATTTCTTCAAAAAATCTGCAACAAAACATCAACTAGCGTACAGATATGGTGTGAGAAAAGGAAATCTAACTTTTTTTCAAAACCACTCATTAAATCGAGGTTTCCATTCCCTATATGGAGTGAAAGAAGAAAAGATTTTGAAAAAAAGTCGAAAAATCGAGTTGAGTGGACAGTGTTATGTGAAAGAGGAAAGAAAATTCTTGATTTGGTTAATAAACAGGTGTTTGAAGTACAGTGTTGTTCTGAAAAGAAAATCAATATTTCCACAAAATTATTGTCAATTTGTATTCAAATGTCTTGTTTACGTCGAGTGTTGGTGTGAAAAGAAGAAAATCTTTTCATTCTCAACTTAACAATCCGTAGTTTTCGTTTCCTATATGGTGCAGGAAAAGAGAAAAAGTTTTGAAGATTGGTTACGCTTCTGTTCTTTTCCAACGCGGTATATAGGAAAGACGATTTTCTTCTTTCGTGTTCTTTGACAACTGAATAAAGCAGTTCAATACGTTTGACAGACAGCGAGCCGTTGAAACAGATACGCCATGACCTTTTCCCTGCTAAAGCGAGCGAACCTTATCTGTGTTCCTGTAAGAAACTTGTCCTTTCCTACCGCCATGACCTGTTCTGTTTGATAATGATACTCCCGTACAGCCACAGCTTGAGCGTTAAGAGCGTCGCACGCAATGGGTACGGCTACATTGGATAATGCAGAGGTGGAACTCCTGTGGACTATGACAAAAGCCGTTGAATTGCTTAGAAAGATTTTACAGAAAGGGGGTATGTGTTATTGATAATGCTGTAAAAACAATTCAAAAGAAAAATAACAAGCGTGGCATTGGCAACAGAGGAAAGACAAAGATTGTTGTAAAAGAGCATTTTCTGAAAAGGGAAAGACAATGGAAGAACTTTTAACTGATGTTATGCTAGAAAAGGCAAAGCAGACAATCGCATAAAATCGGTGCAGTTGTAAGAAATAGATTGAATGACAAAAAGTACACATGTTATACTTTACTTGCAAGCAGGTATTGTAAACATGGGTTAGTTATAAAGGAGGATAACTGACAATGAAACAACAGATTTACAATACTGCACTTTATCTTAGGTTGAGCCGAGATGATGAATTACAAGGCGAAAGTTCCAGCATTACTACACAGAGAAGTATGTTGCGTCTATATGCAAAAGAACATCATTTGAATGTGATTGATAAATATATTGATGACGGCTGGTCGGGAACAAATTTTGACAGACCGAGTTTTCAAAGAATGATTGAGGATATAGAGGCAGGCAAAATCAACTGTGTTGTAACAAAAGACTTATCACGACTTGGCAGAAATTATATTATGACAGGACAATATACTGAATTGTATTTTCCTAGCCATAATGTCTGTTACATAGCGATTGATGACGGTGTAGACAGCGAAAAAGGCGAAAGTGAGATTGCACCATTTAAGAACATCATCAATGAATGGGGGGCAAGAGATACGAGCCGTAAAGTGAAATCAGCCTTTAAGACGAAATTTGCAGAGGGTGCTCATTATGGGGCTTATGCTCCGCTAGGATATAAGAAACACCCTGACATCAAAGGGAAACTGCTGGTTGATGAGGAAACAAAATGGATTGTTGAAAAAATCTTCTCTCTAGCCTATCAAGGCTACGGTAGTGCAAAAATCACAAAGATACTGCGAGAAGAAAAAGTCCCGACAGCGTCTTGGCTGAATTTTACAAGGTATGGCACTTTTGCATATATCTTTGAGGGAAAGCCCGACAGCAAGCGTTATGAGTGGACGATTGCTCATGTTAAGGCAATCTTAAAAAGTGAAGTCTATATCGGGAATAGCGTTAACAATATGCAGTCTACGGTATCGTTCAAGAGTAAAAAGAAAGTGCGTAAACCCGAAAGTGAATGGTTTCGAGTAGAAAATACCCACGAGCCGATTATTGACAAAGAAGTGTTCTATCGTGTGCAGGAACAGATAAAATCAAGGCGTAGACAGACAAAGGAAAAGGCAACGCCGATATTTGCAGGGCTTGTCAAGTGTGCGGATTGTGGCTGGTCTATGAGGTTTGCAACAAATAAGGCAAATAAAACGCCATACATTTATTATGCTTGCAGTTACTACGGGCAGTTTGGCAAAGGTAATTGCTCTATGCACTATATCCGCTATGATGTGATGTATCAAGCTGTATTGGAACGATTGCAGTATTGGTCTAAGGCAGTACAGCAGGACGAAGAAAAGGTGGTTGAATAAGATACAAAAGGCTGGCAATGCAGAGCGAATACGGGAAAAGAAGAAAAAGGCAAGTGCTTTGAAGAAAGCCGAGAACCGTCAAAATGAGATTGACCGCTTGTTTGCGAAAATGTACGAAGATAGAGCCTGTGAGAAGATAACGGAACGAAACCTCATTATGCTGTCGGGGAAATATCAAAAGGAACAGATAGAACTGGAACAGCAGATAACCAACCTAAGAGAAGAATTAAGGAAAATGGAACAGGATATGATAGGTGCTGAAAAGTGGATTGAGTTAATCAAGGAGTATTCCGTACCAAAGGAACTGATAGCACCGTTATTAAATGCAATGATAGAAAAAATACTCATTCACGAAGCAACAACGAATGAGGACAATGAAAGAATGCAGGAAATAGAGATATACTACCGATTTATTGGAAAAGTAGACTGATAATGAGGGTTCATATCTTTAACTAAGGGAAACTGGAAATGGAATGCCCGATATAGAAAATTTAAAATTAATAGCTGATATTTTTGATGTAACAATAGATTCTCTTGTTAGAGATGAAGAGGAAATTGAAACATTAGATGAAAGTTTATGTTTTAATTTTGCTTTTTATACAGGGACTATTTTCTTTTGTATAGGATTTTTTATTAAATAGTTTTTTGGATGCAGTTGATATTATTTTCTTCCCCATAGTAGGAGGAATTATAGGTTATATTTTAGGCATTTTAATTATTAAGTATAAGGAATTATAAGAACTCAGACAAAAGTCTGAGTTCTTTTTTATAACCATTCGTTGTATTTTTTTATGTATAACTTTTTTATAAAAGTTACAAGTAACATATATGATAATATAACACAAATCAAAAATACAAAATAAACGATAGGTAAGCTTGTAAGTCCTATTGATTTTCCAATAAATGTGAAAGGAATTATTGTAAATAAAGCTATTCCCATAAATGTTGTAAATGTTAATATTTTTGATGCTCTGCTTTGAATAAAAGGTATCTTTGGAGTTCTTATCATATGTATAACAAGTGTTTGGCTCCACATTGATTCTATAAACCATCCTGATTGGAATAAAGAAATAAACATGATTTGCGCTGAGCTATTTAAACTTGCATAATTACCGCCCATTACAAGAGGACATATGATAAAGTACATAACTATGTATGTTATTATATCAAATACTGAACTTGTAGGTCCTATCCAAAGCATGAATTTACTTATTGATGATGCATCCCATGTCTTTGGTTTTAAGATGAACTCTTCATCAACATTATCTCAAGGAATTGTTGTGCAAGATAAATCATATATAAAGTTTAATAATATAAAATGTATTGAAGCCATTGGAAGAAATGGTAAAAATGCACTTGCAAATAATACAGAGAACATATTCCCAAAGTTTGATGATGCTGTCATTTTGATGTATTTTATCATGTTTGCATATGTTTTTCTTCCTTGTATGATTCCTTTTTCTAAAACCATTAAATCTTTTTTTAGTAAAATTACATTTGCTGATTCTTTTGCTATATCAACGGCAGTGTCAACAGAGATACCAACATCGCTTTCTTTCATTGAAATTGCATCGTTTATTCCATCTCCCATATATCCAACACTATGTCCGTTTTCTCTTAAGATCCTTATAATTCTTGATTTTTGTTCAGGAGAAAGTTTTACAAAAATATTTGTTATTTCTGCTTTTTTCTTAAGCTCCATATCAGAGATTTTTTCAAGATCTTCTCCTGTAATGATATTTGTTATTTTAATTCCTACTTTTGAGCAAATATATTTTGTTACTTGTTCGTTATCTCCGGTTAGAATTTTTACATCAACGCCATATTTCTTTAATGCTTTAATTGCACCTTTTGTTGATTCTTTTGGTGGATCAAGAAAAGCAAGGTAACCTATTAAAACCATATTTTTTCGTCTTTTACGCTAAAAGCACCAACTCCTGAAGGATTGTTTTTTGAGCTATTCCAAGAACTCTCATTCCTTTTTTCGTTTAATTCTTTTACTTTTTTGATTACATTTTCTTTCATTTCGTTGGTTAAGTTTAAGACTTTTCCTTCATATTCAACATGAGAAGATATGTTTAGCATTTCTTCTATTGCACCTTTTGTAATCATTTGAGTTTTGTCTTTTTTATCTTTTATTACAACACTCATTCTACGTCTCTCAAAATCGAAAGGAATCTCATCAACTTTTATATAATCTTTTTCAAGATTTTTTAAATATTCTTATGTTTTCGATAATTCCTTTGTTCTTTGGATTATAGCTCTATCCATTAGATTTTTTAAACCTGTTTGATGGTAGCTGTTTAAAAAAGCATGACGTAAAATTCTGTCGTCTTCTTTTCCTTTTATATCTAAATGATACTCAAGTTCAACTTTATCTTTTGTTAAGGTTCCTGTTTTATCTGTACAAAGAATGTCAATAGAACCTAAGTTTTGAATTGCGTTTAAATCTTTAAGCTCATTTGTGTAGCTCCTTTTGCAAGACATGATGTAACTATCATAGGTAGCATTTCAGGTGTTAATCCAACTGCAATGGAAACAGCAAATAATAATGCTCCTATCCAATTAGCTTTTGTTATTCTATTTATGAAAAAAACAATAGGAACCATTATAAGCATAAATCTAATTAAAAGATATGATACGGAATTTACGCCTTTTTCAAATGTAGTTTTAACAGGTTTATTCATAAGCTCTTTTGCCGTAAATCCAAGCATTGTATCATTGCCTGTTGTAATAATAATACCTTTTGCGCTTCCACTTATTACATTGCTTCCCATAAAAGCAAGATTATCCATTTGTAGTATAGATGTTTTTTCATTATTTACTTTTGAAGTTTTTTCTATTGCTTCGCTTTCTCCTGTAAGAGCAGATTGGCTTACAAATAAATCTTTTGCTTCTATAATTTTTATGTCTGCAGGTATCATATCGCCTGCAGATAAATGAATTATATCGCCTTGAACTATGTCTTCCATTGGGATTTCTTTTTTTTCATTTTCAATTCTTTCAATACAGGCTGTACTGCAAATCATATTTGAGCCGCATTGTTGCTTTTAGTTTCTTGTGTATAACGAAGTATTCCTGAAATCATAACCATTAATGTTATTATGATTGCTGTAATGGGATTTTTATCTCCCGGATCAGCTAATATTATATCTGTAAAGGTTGAAACAACAGCAAGCATTAATAAAATTAATGTAAAAGGATTTATAAATGCTTTAAAAATTTTTGTTATTATTAATTCTTCTTTGTTTTTTGTTATTATGTTTTTTCCGTTTTCTTCAAGTAGTTCATTTGCCTTAATATTTTTTAATCCATTATTTGATGAATTAAAAAATTTTATTACATCTTTAGTTTCATTGTTTGCCGCAAATAATAATTTTTGATTTACATCATCTCTATGAACCATAGATGATGTCATTTTTGATTTTAAGATTCTTTCTTTCATTGGTCTATTACCTCCATTTTCTTTGTTTTAAAGTAGAATTTAGAGAAGGTAGACACAAAAATAAAAGATAACGTTATAAATAGAAAAATGTTCACTGAAGGAATAAATTTTCTATTAATGCTATTTTTTTATTTTTTGTGTTAATACTGCCTCCAGCGTCCATTTTCTTCACCTCTTTCCTTTTTTTATCCGGATAAATAAAAAATCTTATACAAGCTCAAAGGTTTGTATAAGATATACTTCAATATTTTATAGCCGTTTGAGCTTTAACTCTGCAGGGCGGTGAAACTGTATTATGTTATACCTTGTTTTCGATATAACCTGTTCAAACCAACGCATTATGTCTCCATCATTTTGCGGCAACAGTCCATATCCCTGTAGTAGCCTTACCTACCGGATTTATTTAATTTACATTTTGGGATTATACTCTCGTGTTTTTATTTTGCCAATATACAATTTGTATTTTTTACTTATTTAAGAAAAAGTTAAGAATTGATAATTAATAAATTTTATTATTGATTCATAAACAAAAACCGATAAATTATACACATTTATATAAATATAATTTCTATAAAAGGAGGCGTAATATGTTTTTTAATGTAGAGGTTGATGAAATTATAGAAATGTTACATAGTGATAAAGAAAAAGGGCTAAGCGAAGAAGAAGCAAATTTAAGGCTTGAAAAATATGGAGAAAATATTTTAATTGAGGAAAAAAGAAATACTTTTTTAGATATCTTTTTATCTCAATTTCAGGATTTTCTTATTATTGTTCTTTTAATTGCTGCTGCTGTTTCTTTTTTTATAGGAGAGGGAAGGGATGCAATTATTATACTAGTTATAGTAATAGTAAATGCGTTAATAGCATCTTTCCAAGAATATAAGGCAGATAATGAACTTGAGGCATTAAAAGAGCTTAGTGTTAACGAAGCAAAAATAATAAGAGATGGACAAGTTATAAAAGTTCCTTTTAATAAAGTTGTGGTAGGAGATATAGTTTATGCCGAAAGCGGTGATTTAATTGCTGCAGACGGAAGAATTATAAAAAGCAATAATTTGAAAATAGATGAATCTTCTCTTACGGGAGAAAGTATTCCAATAGATAAAGATAATAAAATTATAAAAGAAGAGAAAGTTGCTCTTGCTGAAAGGCGTAATATGGTATATTCGTCGGGAATTGTAACTTATGGAAATTGTACATATATTGTAACGGCTACAGGTATGGACAGCGAAATAGGCAAGGTTGCCAAGATGATTACATCGCAAGGTGAAAATATAACTCCAATGGCAAAAAAGACAAAAGAAATAGGAACGGTTCTTTCTCTTGGATGTTTATGGGTTTGTATTGCTATTTTTATTATAGGTTTTATTCATGGTAATAAACCTTTAAATATGTTTATGACAAGTGTTTCTCTTGCTGTCGCCGCAATACCGGAGGGACTTCCAAGTGTAATAACCATTGTTCTTTCTATAGGTATAACAAGGCTTAGTAAAAAAGGTGCTATTATAAGAAAAATGCATGCCGTTGAAACGCTCGGAAGTGCAAACGTAATATGTTCAGATAAAACAGGAACATTAACGCAGAATAAAATGAGTGTGGAAAAAGTTTATATTGCAAATAGAATTATAGATAAAGATGAGTTTTCTACAAATAAAAGCATAGCTTTTAAAATGCTTATTAATGTTGCGTATGATTGTAACGATGCAAATCTTTATTATGATGAGAAAGGTAAAGAAGTTAAAATAGGGGATAGCACTGAGGTTGCATTGGTTAGACTTGCAAAAGAAAGTGGAATAGAAAGAGAAAGGAAAATTAGATTTGACGAACTTCCTTTTGATTCTAAAAGGAAAATGATGAGCTGCATTTATAGGGAAGATAATAAGTATATCGTGTATGTAAAAGGGGCTAGCGATGTTTTGATAAATAAATGCTCTCATTATGTTTGTGAATCTAATGTAAAGAAAATAACGTATGATTTAAGAGAAGATTTTTTATCTCAAGTGGACAAGCTTTCAATGGAAGCATATAGAGTCATGGGGTATGCTTATAAAGTTTTGGATAATTTACCTGATAAAGAAAATGTAGAAGATAATCTCATTTTTGTAGGTCTTACGGCTATGATTGATCCTCCAAGGGAGGAGGTATTTGAATCAATTGAAACTTGTAAAAAAGCAGGAATAAAACCTGTTATGATTACGGGAGATCATAAACTTACAGCTGAAGCTATTGCAAAAAAACTTGGAATATTGAAAAATGATGAAGAATGTATAAGTGGATTGGAACTTGAACGTTTAAGTGATAAAGCACTTGAGAAAAGAATAAATAATATAAGTGTTTATGCAAGAGTTACACCGAAAAATAAAGTAAAGATTGTTGAAGCTTATCAAAAAAGTGGTAATATTGTTGCAATGAGTGGAGATGGCGTTAATGATGCTGCAGCACTTAAAAAAGCAGATATAGGATGTGCAATGGGAATAACAGGGACGGATGTTGCAAAAAGTGCCTCTGACATGATTTTATGTGATGACAATTTTTCAACAATAGTTATGGCAGTAAAAGAGGGTAGAGGGGTATTCCAAAATATAAAGAAAGCCATACATTTTTTGATTTCTTGTAACATCGGAGAAATTATTACATTATTTTTTGCAACAATACTTAATTATCCTATGCCTCTACTTCCTATACAGATTTTATGGGTAAACTTAGTTACAGATTCTCTTCCTGCACTTGCTCTTGGAGTTGACCCTTCAGAGGAAAATATAATGGAAAAGAAACCTGAAAAGAAGGATAACAATATATTTACTCCTGGTTTTAGCATAAGAGTTATATTTGAAGGATTACTAATTGGTTTCGTTACATTGGTTGGTTTTTGGTTTGGTAATACCTATTATTCTCTTGAGACGGGAAGAACCTTTGCTTTCTTGATACTTTGCTTATCTCAGTTATTTCACACATTTAATGTAAGGGCAATGAATGAAAGCTTGTTTGACAATCCTCCAATGAAAAATAAGGTTCTTATACTTGCAAATATAGTTTCAGCTTTGCTTGCAATAATCATTGTTATAGTTCCATTTTTTAGAGAAATATTTGAATTATCAGCCCTTGATCCAAATAAGTGGGACTTTGTTTTAACTTTATCTTTAGTTCCTTTGGTAAGTTCTGAAATAGTAAAACTTGCAAAAGACTTGTTTGTGGAAGAAAATAGTCTTTTGAGACAGGGAAGAAATGATAAACAAAAAAAGACTGTTTAAACAGTCTTTTTTATTTCCATGAATTTTGTATGTTTTCAAGTATTTCTACGTTATGTATTGTCATTTCTTTTGTTATAACATCACTTGTTAATTTGCCTTCCATAATACAACTATTAAAATGATTAATTTCATATGTCATTTCACATGTAGCAGGATGATAAACTTCTTCATTATCTCTGTCATCATAATAGTGTATTGTCATTTTATCAGCTTTATAGAAGTTATCCATTTCAATGTAACCTTCACTTCCATAGATAAACAATTTGTTTAATAATTTAACATATCCTGATATTTTACTTGTAGCCAGAGTATCATTTCCTATTTTAAAGTTAAGCGTGCATTCTTTGTCCCCGCCAAATTCTTCGCTTTTAAGTCTCATTCCAAAGTATTCGCTTATTGGTTTACCTAAAACATATTCGATATATTCTATGCAGTATACTGCATTTGTGAAAAATACCCCGCCGCCTTTTGATAAATCAAGAGTCCAAGCATTATAATCTCCAGGGAAAGAAGTCGCAAAGTCCATAAGACCTATTTCACCGATTTGTTTTTCTTTGATTATTTCTTTTACTTTATTTGTAACAGGAAGAAAAACTTCTTTTTGTGCTTCTGCCAAAAATAGATTTTTTTCTTTTGCAAGTTCAAATAATTCTTCTGCTTGTTTTTTTTCTAAAACCAATGGTTTTTCGCAAACTACATGTTTGCCTGCGTTTAATGCATCTTTAATATTTTGATAATGAGCAAAGTTTATAGTTGCTATATATATTACATCAACTTCATCATCATTATATAATTCTTCATAGCTTCCGTAGTATTTTCCTATATTTAATTCTTCTGCTTTTTGTTTTGCTTTTTCTTTTCCTCTTGAAGCTATTGCAACAACTTCTCCGTTTTCGCTTTCTCTTACACCTTTTACAAATCTTGGAACTATCGACGCTGTGCTTAATATCCCGTATTTAACCATTTTACTATCTCCTCATATTTTTATATAAATAATTATACACTAAATAGATTTATTACTAAAGTATAACTTCTTGAATTTGAATAATTTAAAGGGTATAATTATATAATAAATTTTTAAGATAAGGGATGATAAAAATGATTATAGCGTTTACCGGAGCAGGTATATCAAAACAAAGTAATATTCCAACTTTTATGGAAAGACCTGATGTAAGAGAAAAACTGTTTAGAGATTTTGCCATATTACATCCAAAAGAATATAACGAAACAATCAGACAATTAAAAGCAAATATGAATGGAGCTGAGCCTAATGATGCTCATTATGCTTTAAGTGAATACAATATTCCAATTATTACAATGAATATAGATGGACTCCATACAAAAGCAGGAAGCGAACCTTTGGAACTTCATGGGGGGCTGCCTGAAGATGACGAAATGGATATAGCATATAAATTACGTAATAAGCCTGTTTTATATGGAGATCCTGCACCAAATTACCAAAAGGCTTATGAACTTGTTTCTACAATGAAACCTGGCGATGTGTTTCTTGTTATAGGCTGTTCTTATCATACAGCTATTGCTTGTGATTTAAGAGAAGTAGCAAAAAGCAGAGGTGCAAAAATTGTAGAGATACAAGAAGATGCTCAAAAAAATGTAAGAAAAGTATTAGAAGAATTGACAAAATAAAAAATAATATCTTGGGAAAGAATATTATTATATTGTTTTCTTAGGAGGTAAGATTATGAAAGACGATTATTTGCAAGGTATATTAGTTGCCAATAAGAAACTTGGCGTTCTTGGTTGTAGTCAAGATGTATTTACACAACTTGAAAAATACAATGATGAATTTTTAGATGACCTTTTAAATGCTCTTGTAAAGTTTACAATGATTGAAACAAACGGTGTTGTAAATAAGTTTGCAAGATATGATACTTGTGTAGGTAATATTACAATATATACTAAAAAAGGACCAAATGACGAAGTATATACAAATATATTATTTTCCGGAGAGATTATTTAGATTATGAAATATATAAAAACTGACTTTAAAGTACCTTACTATAACATGGCTTTTGAAAATTATGTAATGAATAATGATAAGTTCGATGATGATTATTTCTTTTTTTATATTCACGTTCCTTCAATTATAGTTGGAAAACATCAAAATACAATCGAAGAAATAAACAGTGAATATGTAGAAAAGAATAATATTATTGTTGCAAGAAGGAATACAGGAGGAGGAGCAGTATATCATGATGAAGGAAATTTGAATTTTTCTTTCATTACAACAAAAAAAGATGATATAAAAGAAATTGATTTTGAAAAATATACTACTCCTGTAATAAAAGCATTAAAGAAACTGGGAATTGATGCTGTATTAAGCGGAAGAAACGACATACTTGTTGATGGAAAAAAAATAAGTGGCAATGCGCAGTGTATGAACAAAAAGAAAGTGTTACATCATGGAACTATAATGTTTGATGTTAATGTTGAAGCACTTGTTAATGCTTTAAATGTCAGTGATATAAAGATAACTTCAAAGGCAATAAAATCCGTAAGAAGCAGGGTTTTGAATATTAAAGATATGATAAACAGAGATATGGATATTTATGAATTTAAGGATTTTATTTTAAATGAAATATATAACAATGAGGATATTGATGAATACATACTTTCAAAGGAAGATATTGAAAATATAGAAAAACTGGTTAAAGAAAAGTATGGAACCTGGGACTTTAACTATGGATATTCGCCTAAATTTACAATAAAAAATAAAAAGAAAATAGAGGGCGTAGGTATAATTGATATCATGCTTGATATAAAAGACGGATTTATAAATGATATTAATATAAGCGGAGATTACTTTTCTGTTAAAGAAACCAAAGAGCTTGAAGATAATTTAAAAGGGATAAGATATAAAAAAGAAGATGTATTTAAACTTTTAAGTAATATAAATATATCTGATTATATTATAAATATTAAAAACGATGATTTTATTAAAATTTTATTTAATGAAAAAGACTGAGGATAATCAGTCTTTTTTATTATTTTTTTTGCTTAATGCATATATATTAATATAGTCATTATTAGAATGTCGTTAGAATCTTATAATTATATTAAAAATAACAAATTATATAAAAATTTTACAAATTTTGTGCTAATATATGTTTATGTCAAAACGGAGGCGTAATGTAGAATGAAAATATTTCTAAAAAATAATGAAAATAGAATAAAAAAATCAAAATTAGGATTTAGTTTTACAACTTTGTTTTTTGGGCAATTTGTACCTTTGTTAAGAGCAGATTTTTTATGGACATTAATAATGCTTTGCACTTATTTTGTTGTGGGATATATTCAAGATAAGTTTAATTTGATTTTACTAAATAGGTCTTTTACTTTGTTATGTATATGGTTTGTAATAAATTTGCTTTTTGCTTTTATTTATAATAGAAAGTATGTGAAAACTCTTCTTTTAAATGGTTTTAGGGGATATGATGAGGAAAATGAAGAAAAACTTAAATCAAAAAACATGAGTGTTACAAAAGAACAAATTGAAGAGTATCAAAATAAAAAAGAAGAAAAAAGAATTAAGAAAATAAATAAAAGACAACAAAGAGAGGAAAAAGAAAGAGAAAGACTTAGAAGAAAAAAAGAAGCAAAACAATTAAAGAGAGAAGAACAAGAAAAAAAAGATTCTAATTTAAATAATAATTTGTAAATGATAAAAATATACTTATGTATTTAAGTATATTTTTTTGTATAAAATAATGGTGATAATATGGAAATAAGAGAAAAAATAAAAATTCAAAATAAATTTTTTAATAGAGGCAAGACCTTAGATATTAATTTTAGAATAGAACTTTTAAAGAATTTAAAAATGGGAATTCTTAAAATGGAAGAAGAAATTTGTGAAGCTATAAAAAAAGATTTAGGTAAAAGTTATTATGAAAGTTATATGTGTGAAATTGGAATGGTTTTAACTGAAATAAACTATATGATAAAACATATAAAGAAATTTAGTAAAATAAAGAAAGTTAAAACACCGATATCACAGTTTTATAGTAAAAGTTACAAGGTAAAGGTTCCTTATGGTTTAGTTCTTATTATGAGTCCTTGGAATTATCCTTTTATGCTTACGATTTCTCCTTTAGTAGATGCAATAAGTGCGGGAAATGTTTGTGTTGTAAAGCCAAGTGCTTATTCAAAATATACAGGTGAAGTATTAAAAAAGCTTATTGAAAAATATTTGCCTAAAGAAGTAGTAAGTGTTGCAATTGGAGGAAGAGAATTAAATAGCTTTTTACTTGATTTAAAATATGATTATATATTTTTTACAGGTAGTGTAAGTGTTGGTAAGCTTGTTATGGAAAAGGCAAGTAAGAATTTAACACCCGTAACGTTGGAACTTGGAGGGAAAAGCCCTTGTATTGTTGATGAAAATACAAATTTAAAACTTGCAGCAAAAAGAATAGTATTCGGTAAATTTTTAAATGCAGGACAAACTTGTGTTGCTCCTGATTATCTAATTGTAAAAGAGAATATAAAAGATAATTTTATAGAATTGTTAAAAAATGAAATATCAATTCAATACGGAGAAGAGCCTCTTAAAAATAAAGATTATGTAAAAATAATAAATGAAAAGCATTTTAACAGAATTGTATCTATGTTAAAAAATGAAGATATAATTTGGGGAGGGAAAGTTGATAGAGCGAATTTAAGAATTGAGCCTGCAATAATAGATAATGTAACATTTGAAAACGCTTGTATGAAGGAAGAAATATTTGGGCCTATTCTTCCTATAATGACGTTTAAAACAAAAGAAGATATTGTAGAAATAATAAACCATAACAAAACTCCATTAGCTTTATATTTGTTTTCTGATAATAAAGCTTTAGAAGATTATATTTTATCAAGAGTTAATTTTGGAGGTGGATGTATAAATGATACCATTGTTCATCTTACAAACGAATATATGGGGTTTGGAGGAGTAGGTAACAGTGGTATGGGAAGTTACCACGGGGAATATGGGTTTAATACTTTTTCTCATGAAAAAAGTATACTTAAAAGAAGTAATTTAATTGATATTAATCTAAGATATCAGCCTTATACAAAGAAAAAAGAAAATCTTATAAAAAAAATTTTAAAATAAAAAGAAGAGTTTGTACTCTTCTTTTTTGTTTTTAAAAAATTAAAGCATATAAAATAGGGATTAAAAGTCCCGGAAGCATATTTAAAACTTTTATTTCTTTTATTTTCATTAAGTCAAGACCGATACATACAATCATTGCATATCCAACCAGACATATGTTATTTATAAGTGCATCAGATAAATAAGGAGATAAATATATTCCAAGAATTGTTATTGCTCCTTGATAAATTAAAACGGTTAAGCTTGAAAAATATACTCCAAACCCTAAAGTTGAAGCGAATAATATTGCTATTGTTCCGTCAAGTATTGATTTAGTGAAGAGAATTGTATGATCTCCTATAAGACCGTCATTTAAAGAGCCTATTATTGCCATTGCTCCTGTGCAGAATAAAACCGAAGCAGGAATAAATCCATCTGAAAATCCTTGTATTGAAAGTTTATTTTCTAATTTTTTTATTATCTGATTTGTCTTATAGTCTATATTTAAGATTTCACCGATAAAAGTTCCTATTACCAAACTTAAAACAAGTAATAATACATTATTTGATTGTAGTACTCCGTTATTATCTACTGTAATACTAGAAGTGATTATTCCAAGTATGCCTATTATTACAGTAGAAAGTCCCAGAGCGGTTTTTAAGTTATTCTCTATTCTTTTATTTATAAATTTTTTAAAAAGCATTCCTATGGTACTTCCAAATAAAATTGCAATAACATTTACTATTGTTCCCATTTATTACCTCTTTGCCATATTAAGTTATTGATTGTTTTAATTTCATAATTAATATTTGTATCTAATATATTACTATTAAAATTTTTGTTTTTCAATAAAAGACTTTTTATATAAGTACAAAATTAAGTTAAACCGCATACTATAATGGTGAATAACAATTTTGGGAGGTAGTACATTGAAAAAGATTATTGCACTTTTAGTTAGTACGTTTGTTTGCTTATCTTGTTTTATTGGGTGTGGAAACAATAAAGATGAGGGACTTGCAACTGTGAAAGTCAGCGAAGTTGCTCGTTCAATCTTTTATGCACCTCAATATGCGGCAATTAGTCTTGGATATTTTGAAGAAGAAGGAATAAATATTGAGCTTACAACCGCACAAGGAGCCGATAAAGTAACTGCTGCAGTTTTGAGTGGGGATAGTGATATTGGTTTTTGCGGTCCGGAAGCAACTATTTATGTTATGCAGGGAGGTCAAGAGGATTATTTAATAAACTTTGCTCAAGTAACAAAAAAAGATGGATCTTTCTTAGTTGGTAGAGAAGACAGTAAAGGTAATTTTAAATATTCTGATTTAATAGGAAAACATATTATTGCAGGAAGAGCTGGTGGTGTTCCTGAAATGACACTTGAGTATGTGCTTAAGAAAAATGGAATAGACATAGAAAAAGATGTGACATTAGATACCTCTGTACAATTTGCAGCAATGGCCGGAACTTTTGTAGGAGGAACCGGTGATTATGTAGCATTATTTGAACCTAGCGCAACAGAAGTTGAAGAAAATAAACAAGGTTATGTTCTTAAGTCAATAGGTGAAGAAAGTGGTGAAGTTCCTTATACCGTATATAATGCAAGAAAAGGTTTTATAGAGGAAAATTCGGATCTTATTCAAAGTTTTACAAATGCTGTTTCTAAAGGTTTAAAATACGTAAATAGCGCAAGCAGTGAGGAAATTGCAGATAACATAGCAGAATTTTTCCCTGATACAGATAAAGATACTTTAGTTAAAGTAATTGACAGATATAAAAGTATTGATGCATGGAATGATACACCTGTTATAACAGAAGATGCTTTTAACAGACTTCAAGAAATTATGACAATGGCTGGACAGCTTGATGAAAAAGCAGCATATAAAGATTTGGTAAATACTACATTTGCAGAGAAAACAAAATAGATAAAGGAGTATGAGTAATGAGAAAACCTTTATTGGAAATTAGAGATTTGGTGAAAAACTTTCATACGAAAAACAGCATAATAACTGCAGTAGAAGGGTTTTCTCTGGATGTATATGAAGGTGAATTTATAGCTTTGGTAGGTCCAAGCGGTTGTGGAAAAAGTACTATTTTATCGATGCTTTCTAATTTGATTAAGCCAAGCAGTGGTACTTTTACCATAAATAAACAAAACCCTACAATAGGTTATATGCTGCAGCAAGATGAATTGTTTCCTTTTCGTACCATATTAAGTAATGCATTACTTGGTCTTGAAATAAGATCAAGAGGAAAAATAGATGATAAAGATAAAAAATATGTAATGGAACTTTTAAAAATGTATGGTTTGGAAAATTTCATAAATGCTTATCCAAAGCAATTATCAGGAGGAATGAGGCAGAGAGTTGCTTTAATAAGAACTCTTGCTCTAAAACCCGATATACTTTTGCTTGATGAACCATTTTCAGCTCTCGATTATCAAACAAGGCTTGCCGTAAGTGAAGATATAAGTTTGGCTATAAGAAGAAGTAATAAAACAGCAATACTTGTTACTCATGATTTATCAGAGGCTATTTCTTTGGCTGACAGGGTGGTTGTAATTTCTCAAAGACCGGCAAATATAAAAAATATATATGAAATTAATCTTTCCGTTGATTCTTTAAGTCCAGTTGAAAGGCGTAAAGCAAAGGAATTTGCTGATTATTATGATAAAATATGGAGGGATTTGGATGTGCATATATGATGATTTAAAGAAAAAAGAACATGAAAATTTCTTAAAAAATATAAAAAAAGAAAACTTTATAGTTTTGTTTTGGAAAGTTGCGATTTTAGCATGTTTTGTTTTGATGTGGGAATTAAGTGCAAAAATGGGATGGATTAATCAATTTATTACATCTACTCCAAGTAGAATTTTTAAAACAATAGTGGATTTAATAAAAACAAATGGGCTTTATAATCACCTCTTTATTACAACTTTTGAAACTGTAATGGGTTTTAGTATAGGTACAATTCTTGGAACGATAATAGCAATGATATTATGGTGGAGTGATAGGCTTGCAAAGATACTTGATCCTTATTTGGTTGTGTTAAATGCTTTACCTAAAGTAGCATTAGGTCCGGTAATAATCGTATGGGCTGGAGCAGGAATGGGTTCTATTTTAATTATGACTCTTGCAATTTCAATTGTTGCAACAATAATAGGTGTATATTCCGGATTTATGCAAGTCGAGGAAGAAAAGATAATACTGCTTAAGACTTTTAATGCAACAAAGATGCAACTTTTTTCAAAAGCAGTTTTTCCTTCAAGTATAGAAAATATAATAAATGCTTTAAAAATAAACGTAGGTCTTTCATGGGTAGGAGTTATAATGGGAGAATTTCTTGTAAGTAAAGAGGGACTTGGGTACTTAATTGTCTATGGTTCACAGGTATTTAATCTTGATCTTGTAATGGCAGGAGTCGTTATTTTATCGGCTGTTGCAGGAATTATGTATTTTTTAGTTTCATTCTTAGAGAAAAAAATCATTAAATATAATTAAAACATATTGAAAAATTTTCACTTATCGTATATAATAAATATAACTTAATAGAAAGTTTTGGAAGAGAATTAGAGAAACCATAACGAAATGCACATGTTACATGTGTTATTATGTTATGGTTTTTTTATATAAAATATAGTAATTAAAATAAAGAGAGGTACATATAATATGGCTAATGTAACAATTCTTGGTGCAGGGGCGATGGGAAGTGCCCTTTCTACTCCACTTAGAAAGAACGGACACAATGTAAACTTATGGGGGACTCATCTTGATACTGAAATTATCGATCAGTTGAAAAAAGATGGAACTCATATAAAACACAAATGTAAACTTGCAGACGGAATTAAGTATTTTTACAATGAAGAACTTGAACAAGCTATGGAAGGCGCAGATTTAGTTATAATGGGTATAACAAGCGACGGTCTTGCAAGTGTATTTAAAAAAGCAATTCCTTATTTAAAAGAAGGAATGGTTGTAGGTAGTGTTTCAAAAGGTTTTGAATACGATCTTGAACAAAAAGATAAAGTAATTATTCTTCCTGATATTTTAGAACAATTACTTCCTGAAGAATTAAAAGGGAAAATTCCTTTGGTATTTGTTGGCGGACCATGTAAAGCTGTAGAAGTTGTATGGGAATGTCCAAACTCAGTAGATTATGCAAGTAAGGATATTGAAGCAGCAAAATATATGAGAAGTCTTCTTGCAACAGATAAATATAATGTAGGTGTTACAACTGATGTAATCGGACTTGAAATTTGTGCAGCAATGAAAAATGCTTATTCAATCGGTCTTGGAATGGCTGAAGGTTTTAAAGAACTTGAAGGTAAAAACAATAATAACTGTAAAGCAGCTTTATTCACATTTGCGGTTGCTGAAATGGGCGTTTTAACAAAAGCAATGGGCGGAAGTTATGCTTCTGTTATAGGTCAACCGGGTGTTGGAGATCTTGAAATTACATGTGAAGCAGGAAGAAACAGAATTTTAGGTGAAGTTGTAGGTGCTGGGACTCCGGGAACAAAAGCCATAAAGAAAATGAGAGATGAAGATATAACAGTTGAAGGTTATAATGCGATAAAATTTGCTTGGGAACTTGTAGCTCAACTTGAAGAAAAAGGAGTATTAAAAAGAGAAAAACTTCCTTTCTTGGAAGCTTTATATGAAATTTTATACAACGATGCTCCATCATATGAAACAATCGTTAAAGTAATGAATAAATGTACAGGTTTTGATTACGAATAGGAGGAAGAATATGAAAAAAATAGTATTAGGTGCAGATGCAGTAGGTTTACTTTTAAAGGATGAAATTGTTAAATTTTTACAAGACGAAGGATACGAAGTAACTGATTTAGGAGTTAAAGATGAAAATGATAAAACTTTTTATGCTCATATAGCAGAAAAAGTTGCATTAGCCGTAAGAGATGAAGATTATGACAGAGGTTTATTATTCTGCGGAACAGGTATTGGAATGAGTATTGCTGCCAATAAAGTTCCTGGAGTATGTGCAACTGTTTGTCATGATCCATATTCAGCAGAAAGAGCAAGCTTAAGCAACAATGCACAAATTATCACTATGGGATACAGAGTTATTGGTAAAGAAACAGCAAAAGTTGTTTTAAAACACTGGTTAGACAATGACTTTGAACAAGGCTGTAAGAGTCAAAGCAATGTTGATGAAGTAATGAAGCTTGACGAAAAATATCGTAAATAATTATTTTAATAATTATATATGTTTACCATTTTTTCTTTTTGGTAGGAAAGCCGCTTTTAGCGGCTTTTTTACATATAAAAAAAGAACCTTATCGGTTCTTTTTTATTGAACAGGTTCTTTTTTACTTATAAAGTCTTTTATTGTTTCTTTTGAAGCTTCTTCAATAGAAAAATCTAAATCGATATTTTTAATTTCAATATCTTTTTTATTTGCTATATCTAGTAAAATTTCTTTTGTTAACCATGGATTTTTAATAAAAACAGGTCCTAATGCATTTGTATAAATTAAATTATTTTTTCTTGCTCCTTCTTTATGGTTTTTGTCATTTCCAAGTCCGTAGTTTACACTTCCGAAAGGAGTAATTTCATAACTGTTAAAAGTTATGTCAATTGAATTTATTTGGCATGATATTATTTCCATATCTTTACCATCTATATTAGCATTAAATGTTAAATCATCACCATATATCCATTTTCTTTCTGTTGCTGTCATATCAAATACATTTAAGCCTTCTTTTTCTCTTCCGTCTTCAAATTTAATGTTTTTTGCAAGTATTGCACCTGTTGTGCCAATTACAAACATATATTTATTTTCGTTTACGTATTTTTCAAATTCGTCTCTTTGATTATTAAAAGTTTCTACTATTGTGTCCATTACTTTTAATTCTCCCGGAGATAAAAGTATAATATCGAATTTGTCAAAGTCAATTTTTTCGTTTGGGCTGTCAATTCTTGTAGTTTTTAATTCTATACCCATTTCTTTTGCTATTTTCTCAAAAGCAAGAACATTTCCTCTGTCTCCGTGAAGGTTTAATATATCGGCATAAAGGTAAGCTAAATTAATTTCTTTTCCCATTTTTTTCTCCTATAAATTGTTTTTCTTAACATAATTTTTGATATCTATAAATGTTTCAAGCCATGTTATTAAATAAACATTTTTACATTCAGCTTCATCTACTTTTTCAAGTATTTTTTCTACATCATCTGTATTTAATATATCTATTTTATCTTTTTCAACACCTTCATAGATAAATCTGTTTGCAGTGTCATAACATACATATTCAGAGAATGCGATATATTTTTTTATATTTGAATTTACAAGAGGTGTGAAATTACAGTCATATGCATAGAATGTGTTTGTATAGTGAGGTGGCTCGTCTTTTATTATACAAAGTCCTAGTATAAATGTTTTTTCTGTTTTATCATTAGCTACTACATCTATGGCAGATTGTAATGTTTCAGGGTTTTCTTGCTTGATTCTTATATATTTAAGTTCTTTATCTTTATACTTAATTGTTTCTATTCTTCCGCCAATATTAACAAAAGTATTAAATGAATGTTGCATTTGTTCTTTTGTAAGTCCAAGTTTGTCGGCAAGTGCTATAACAAGAGCATAGTTATACATCATGAAAGGAACGTTATATGGCATTTTGAATGTTGTTCCATCATAAGTAAAAGTTGCGTTTTCAAAATCAACGTCTTTCATTTGATAAACAGGTTTATCTTCGCTTTTAAACCCACAGTTTGTACAATTAAAATTACCTACATTGTCAACATTGTAATAATTAAAGTTAACTTTATGATTACATTTTGGACAAGGCATTGTAACTGCAAGTCTGTCATTATCAACTACAGATCTTTCATTTCTTTCAACACTGTAATATGTTATATCATCTGCAAAGTCTTCAAATGATTTACTTCTTGGTTCTTCATTGTTTAAATATAAATGCATATCTTTTGTTACAACATCTTTTATTTTTCTGTAAATAAAGTCAGGGTCAGCATTTCTGTGTACTTGGTCTTTTTGAAGATTTGTTATAACAAGATGTTTTGCAGGAATAACTCTGTGAATGTTTTTTAATGATCTTTCATCTATTTCAAAAACAAAATATTCAGGCTTTAATTTTCCGGTTAAAGTAGAGTTTTTGATTAATGTTGTTGTTATTCCGGCAATTAAATTTGCACCTTCAAGATTTGATGCAACGCTGTAATTGTTTGATTTTAAGACATGGTGTATTAAGTTTGTGGTTGTAGATTTTCCGTTTGTTCCAGTTACAAATATTACTTTATTGTAGTCAATATTCTTAAATCCCAAAGGAAAATTTTTATTAAGCTTTAAAGCTATTTTACCGGGAAGGTCTGTTCCTCTGGTTTTATCAATAATATTAATAAGCAGAATAATCAATTTAGATATTATCATATCAATATAAAACATACATCGTACCTCTTTTTCTTATATTTTACGGTAAATTATTGTATCATAACTATAAAAAAAAGTATAGTGATTATTAATTTGTCTGAAAATTAAATTTTTTTTAATTATATTTTTAAAATTGTTACATTTGCTTTCGCAAGAAAAATAAACAAAAGTTTTTTTTGCTTATTATCTTTAACATCTTTGACAAAAGAAACTTTGTAAAGTATAATATATTCAAAGTTAAAATATGAGGTTTTTTATGAATAATATAGAATACATTTTATCTAATATATTTTTGCATTTATTTTATTATATATTCTTTTTTATTCCAATAAATAAGAAGAAGATAACTTTTGCTTCTCCAAGGAATACTATTTTAGAAGGAAATATTAAGTATATATATAGAGCATTATATGAAAAGCGTAAAGATTATAAATACATTTTTTTATTTGAAAAATATAGTTACTCTTTTTTAGGGAAAATTTTTTATTTATTTAGATTAATAAGAGGGGTATATCATTTATCAACTTCAAAAGTTTTTATTTTAGATAATGCATATTTCCCTGTTCATATAATTAAACATAAAAAAGGAACTACTGTAATACAAGTTTGGCATGGTGGTGGTGTATTTAAAAAGTTTGGAAATGACTGTGAAAATGTTGGAGAAAAGACTGAAGATAAGTTTAGACATAAAAATTATGATTTATGTATTATGGGTAGTGATTTTTCAAAAAAACATTTTGCAACAGCAACTGGAACAAGTTTGGATAAAATTATTGTTTTAGGTTGTGCAAGAACAGATTTGTTTTTTGATGATTCAAAACTTGAAAGAGTTAAAAATGAATTTTATGAAAAATATCCTAATTTGAAAAATAAAAAAATCATTTTATATGCACCTACATTTAGAGGTAGAGGAAGTAATGCCCATTGTGAATGTCATTTAGATAGAGATGAAATGGAAAAAGAGTTAAAAGATTTAGGTTATGTATTACTATATAAACCTCATTTAAGTGCAGTAGCTGAATATAACGAAGAAGATTCATTTTTAATAAATTTAGATAAAGATGATATATTAAATAAATTGATGCCTGTTTGTGATATTTTTATTACGGATTATTCTTCATCAATAATAGAATATGCAATTTTAAAAAAACCTCTTATTTTATATGCTTATGATGTTAAAGAATATGAGAAAAATCCGGGCTTTTATCAAGATTATGAAAAGGAAACTATAGGTGAAAAGGCCTATACAACAAAGGAGGTTATTAAACTTATTAAAGAAAACAATTTTAATTTTGACAATTATGATGAATTCATAAATGTTCATTATAAATTCCTTGACGGTAAAAGCTCACAAAGAGCTGCAGATTATATTATAAATAATTTAATGGAAAAATAAATTTTTAAGGAGGTAATTATGGCAACGGGCGTAATAATGCCTAGACAAGGGCAATCGGTAGAAAGTTGTATTATTACTAATTGGAACGTAAAAGAAGGAGACAACGTAAAGGAGGGTGATGTTTTATTTGAATATGAAACAGATAAATCTGCTTTTGAAGAAGAAGCCAATGTAAGCGGAACAATTTTGAAGATTTTGGCAGAAGAAGGTGACGATGTACCTTGTCTTGATATTGTTTGTGTGATTGGCAATGAAGGTGAAGACATAAGTGAATTTTTATCTAAAGAAGGAAACGAAGTAAAAGAAGAAGTTAAAAGTGATTTAGAAGAAAAGAACGTTGAAGTGAAAAAAACAGAAGTTACTATGGCTTCAGTTTCTGGTGAAAACAAAGTTTCTCCAAGAGCAAGAATGCTTGCAGAAGAAAAACATTTAGATTTAGACAAAGCTGTTGCCACAGGTCCAAACGGAAGGGTAATAGAAAGAGATATTTTAACTTTGGCTAAAAATGGATATAAAATCAATAATGAAATTCAACAAGAAGAAAGTTCTATTTTTATTAATGAAAATGTAAACGATACAATAAATGAATATGAAGATATTCCTCATTCAAATGTAAGAAAAGTTATTGCAAAATCAATGCATGCATCTTTAAGCAATATGGCTCAACTTACATTTAATCGTAGCTTTGATACTACAAACATGATGCATTATAGAAAGACTATAAAATCATCAATGGAAAGTTTGGGACTTGAAAAGATTACCGTAAACGACATAATAATGTACGCAGTATCAAGAATTATTTTAAATCACAAGAGCTTTAATGCTCATTATGATGATGAAAAATTGAGAGTATTTAACAATGTTCATTTAGGTATGGCTGTTGATACAAAGAGAGGACTTTTAGTTCCTACAATATTTAATGCAAACAAGATGTCTTTAAATGAAATTTCAAAAAGATCAAAAGAACTTGGTTCTATGGCAAGTGAAGGCAAGATAAGCCCTGATTTATTGAGCGGTGCTACATTTACTGTAAGTAATTTGGGTTCTATGGGAATAGAAAGTTTTACTCCAATAGTAAATCCACCTCAAACAGGTATCTTAGGTGTTTGCGGTCTTGTTGATAAAATAAAAGTTGTAGATGGAAATATTGTTCCATATAAAGCAATGAATTTATCACTTACATGTGATCATAGAGCAGTAGATGGTGCTGATGCAGCAAGATTATTAAAGGATTTATGCGAAGCGCTTGAAAATTTCTCTGCTTTGCTTGCTAAATAGGAGGTAAATTTTTATGTATGATGTAATAGTTATAGGTGCAGGCCCAGGCGGATATCTTGCTGCTGAAAGAATATCAGCCGAAGGTAAAAAGATTTTACTTATTGAAAAAGAGCATATTGGTGGAGTATGTTTAAACGAAGGCTGTATACCTACAAAAACATTATTATATTCTGCAAAACTTTATGATGGAGCATTACACGGTGATAAATATGGCATAAGTGCAAGGGATATAACAATTGATCATAGTGCTGTAATAGATAGAAAAGATAAGGTTGTTAAAACTCTTGTTGGCGGTGTTTCTATGGCATTAAAATCAAAAAAAGTAGAAGTTATTATGGGTGATGCTCAAATTAAAGAAAAAAAAGACGGTAAAATTCAAGTAGAAGTAAACGGTGAGATAAAAGAAAGTACATCTTTGATTATTGCGACAGGATCTGACAGTGTAAAACCTCCTATCCCTGGAGTAAAAGAAGGACTTGAAAGCGGATTTGTTTTAACAAATAAAGAAATTCTTTCACTAAAAGAAGCTCCAAAGAAATTAGTTGTTATAGGAGGAGGAGTTATTGGTCTTGAAATGGCAAGTTATTTTAACTCTATAGGTTGTGAAGTTACAGTAGTTGAAATGATGGGTAAAATTGCTGGTCCTACAGATATAACAATATCTGAAAGTTTAAAGAAAGAATATGAGAAAAAAGGTGTTAAATTCTATTTAGAATCAAAAGTAACTAAAGTTGATGATAAATTTATTTACTTTGAAAAGAATGGTGAAGAAAATAAAGTTGAAGCAGACAAAGTATTGTTATCAATAGGAAGAAGAGCAAATATTAACGGAATAGGTCTTGAAAACTTGAATGTATATACCGAAAGAGGCTGTATAAAAGTAGATGAAAAACAACAAACAAATATAGCAAACGTATATGCAGTTGGAGATTGTGTAGGTGGCGTTATGTTAGCTCATACAGCATATAGAGAAGCGGAAGTTGCAGTTAATAATATTTTAGGTAAGAAAGACAGAATGCAATATAATGCTGTTCCTAGTGTAATTTATACAAACCCTGAAATTGCAAGTGTTGGAGAAAGCGAACAAAGTGCAAAAGAATATGGATTAGATATTATAGTAAAACAACTTCCTATGCAGTATTCCGGAAGATATGTAGCTGAAAATGAAGGTGGAAGTGGAATAATAAAAATAATTGTAGATAAAAAATGGAATACCTTAATAGGTGTTCACATGATGGGAAATTATTCAAGTGAAATTATCTTGGCAGCTGCAACAATGGTTGAAAGTAATATGAATATAGAGGAAATAAAAAAGGTAGTATTCCCTCATCCAAGTGTTGGCGAAATAATAAGAGAGGCAATATTTAGTATATAAGGAGAAAGTAAAATGACTAAGAGTTTATATGTTGACCCAAACGAAGTTAGAAAAAAAGGCACGATAAAATTCGAAGATATAAAAGTTAATGATTATCAAAAAAAGGTTAAAGATGTACTTGATGAATTCTCTACTGATGAATTTAAAAGAATATACAGAGATATGTGGTATATCAGAGAATTTGAAACAATGCTTAACTTAATAAAAACAAGAAGTGAATATGAAGGAATGGAATATAATAATCCCGGACCTGCTCATCTTGCCATTGGACAGGAAGCTGCTTATGTAGGTCAAGCTTTTGATTTAACCATTGATGATTATTCTTTCGGTTCTCATCGTTCTCATGGTGAAGTTTTGGCGAAAGGTTTATCTGCCATAGAAAAATTAAGTGATGAAGAATTAACTAAAATAATGGAAGAATTTGATGGTGGAAAAATTTATAAAATAATAAAAGAAAATACAACTTCAACTGATGTAAAAGATATAGCAAGAGAATTTTATTTATATGGATTTTTAGCAGAAATATTTGCAAAAGAAACTGGCTTTTCAAAAGGTCTTGGTGGTTCAATGCATGC
The DNA here is from genome assembly GCF_052119445.1 of Anaerofustis sp. LCP19S3_F7. Classification (NCBI taxonomy): domain Bacteria; kingdom Bacillati; phylum Bacillota; class Clostridia; order Eubacteriales; family Eubacteriaceae; genus Anaerofustis; species Anaerofustis sp. LCP19S3_F7. The sequence continues at coordinate 140,243 of NZ_JBQKFF010000002.1, forward strand.
TTATTTCTTACCTTTTGGTCTTTATCCAAATAATGCCATTGTAGGAGGCTCTGCTCCTATAGCTACAGGTGCTGCATTATATAAAAGAGCAAATCAGAAAAAAGGTATAGTAATTGCAAACTGTGGAGATGGTGCAATCGGATGCGGTCCTGTATATGAATCAATGAACTTCGCAAGTATGGATCAATTTAGAGAGCTTTGGGAAGATGGATTTAACGGTGGACTTCCTATTATTTATAATGTATTTAATAATAGTTATGGTATGGGTGGTCAAACTAAAGGTGAAACAATGGCTTATGGCATGGTTTCAAGATTAGGGGCTGGGGTTACTCCTAACCAAATGCATGCTGAAAGAGTTGATGGTTATAATCCTCTTGCTGTTATAGATGCATACAGAAGAAAGAGAAAAATAGTTGAAAGTGGAGAAGGTCCGGTACTTCTTGAAGTTGTTACTTATAGATTCTCAGGTCACTCTCCATCAGACTCTTCTACATATAGAACAAAAGAAGAAATTGCTGCATGGGAAGAACAAGATTCAATAATTGATTTCGGAAATCAAATGGTAGAAGCTGGTGTATGCACTAAGGAAGATTTAAAGGAAATAGAACTTGCAGTAAGAGGAGATATTAAAAAAGCTGTTAAACTTTCAATCGATCCTGAAATATCACCAAGAATGGATCTTGATAATCATCCTGAACTTATGGAAAATATTATGTTTTCTAATGAAAAGATAGTAAACAGAGATGAAAGCAGAGTTCCTGAAATTAATCTTGAAGATAATCCAAGAATAAAAGCAATAGAAAGAAAAGTAAGAAGTGCTTATGATGAAGATGGTAAAAAAGTATCTAAAAACAAAGTTTTCCAAATAAGGGATGGTTTGTTTGAAGCGATAGTTGAAGGTTATAAAAATGACTCTACACTTATTGCCTACGGCGAAGAATGTCGTGACTGGGGAGGTGCTTTTGCGGTATATAGAGGGTTAACAGAAGCTCTTCCATATCACAGATTATTCAATTCTCCTATTTCTGAAGCTGCCATAGTCGGAACAGCCGTAGGTTATGCTATGGCAGGGGGAAGAGTTATTGCAGAACTTATGTATGCTGATTTTATCGGTAGATGTGGAGATGAAGTATTTAATCAAATGGCAAAATGGCATGCAATGAGTGCCGGAGTACTTAAGATTCCTGTAATACTTAGACTTCCTGTTGGAAATAAATATGGGGCACAACATTCTCAGGACTGGAGCGGACTTTGCACACATATTCCAGGACTAAAAGTTGTTTATCCAAATACTCCTTATGATGCAAAAGGTCTTATGAATTCAGCAATTAGAGGAACAGATCCTGTTATATTTGTTGAAAGTCAAAAAATGTATGACAAAGGTGAAGAATTTGAAGAAAGTGTTCCAGAAGGCTATTACGAAATAGAATTTGGTGAACCAAGCATAAAGAGAAAAGGAAACGATGTTACAATACTTACAATCGGTCCTACATTATATACAGCATTAGAAGCTGCTGATAAACTTGAAGAATATGGAATAAGTGCAGAAGTAATAGATGCAAGAAGTCTTGTTCCGTTTAACTATGAAAAAGTAATAGAATCTGTTAAGAAAACAGGCAAGATTATTCTTGCATCAGATGCATGTGAAAGAGGTTCATATCTTCAAGATATGGCAAGTAATATTACAAGACTTGCTTTTGATTATCTTGACGGACCTGCTGTTGTTGTGGGAGCTAAAAACTGGATTACTCCTGCGCATGAACTTGATCATACTTTCTTCCCTCAAAGCGATTGGATTATTGACGCCTTTCATGAAAATATAATGCCAATCGAGGGATACACCCCAAAACATAACTTTACACCTACAGAACTTATTAGACTAAATAAGCAGGGTGTATAACAAAAAGCTCTCTTTAAAGGAGAGTTTTTTGTGTTTTATTATTTGCATTTTTATATATTATAGGTATTATATATTAGGAATATATAACAAAATTTTTTAACTTTTTATATAAAAATATATAAAAATACTAATTAAAATATATAAAAATATGTTATTATTAATTAATACATAAAAGTTTAACTTTTTTAATAATATTATTACATGATTTGGAGTAAGAGATGATAAAAAGAGTATTTATAGGTAAAAAGGATGGGTTTGATACATCAGGTGCAAATTTATTAAGTGATTTAAAAATCAACTTAAATATTTCTTCTTTAACTAAAGTAAACATATTTAATAGATATGATATTTTAGTTGACGGTGAAGAACATTTTGAAAATTTAGTTAACAATGTTTTAAGTGAAGTTAACGTTGATAATATTTATGTTGATAAATTGCCTGAATTTAGCGGTGCAACATTATTTGGTATAGAATACCTTCCGGGACAATATGACCAAAGAGCAGATTCTGCAGAACAATGTGCTAATTTAATTATGAACAATGAACAATTAAAGGTTAAAAATGCAAGAGTTTATGTTCTTTATGGCGATATCAGTAATGATGAATTATTAAAAATTAAAAATTATTTGATAAATCCTGTCGATTCAAGAGAAGTCGAAGTTGACAGTAAAATAGATATGGAAGATGAAAAAGTAGAAGTTAAAAAAACTCCTATAATTGAAGGCTTTATTGATTCTGATGATGAGTATCTTGAAAATCTTTTAAGTGAAATGGGTCTTGCAATGGATATAAACGACCTAAAACTTATAAGAGAATATTTTAAAAATGATGAAAAAAGAAATCCTACTCTTACAGAAATAAGAGTTCTTGATACATATTGGTCTGACCATTGTCGTCATACAACTTTTTCTACTCATTTAACAGACATTGATATTGAAGCTGGCGGAATAAATGATGAAATCAAAGAGACATATGATGAATATATGGCTCTTAGAGAAAAATTATATGTAGGTAAAAATAAACCTGTTACTCTTATGGATATGGCAGTAATAGGAACAAAAGAAATAAAAGCAAGAGGTTTATTAAAGGATCTTGAAGAAAGTGATGAGATAAATGCTTGCAGTATAAGAGCTGATGTAGATGTTGACGGAAAAGATGAAAAATATCTTATCATGTTTAAAAATGAAACACACAACCACCCAACAGAAATAGAACCATTCGGTGGTGCTGCTACTTGTCTTGGTGGAGCAATAAGAGATCCCCTTTCAGGTAGAAGTTATGTATATCAATCAATGAGAGTTACCGGTAGTGCAGACCCTACTGTAGCTTATGATAAAACTTTAAAAGGTAAACTTTCTCAAAGAAAAATTACAACAGGGGCTTGTCATGGTTTCTCTTCATACGGAAATCAAATCGGACTTCAAACAGGACAAGTTAAAGAATATTATCATCCAAATTATGTAGCCAAGAGGATGGAAATTGGTGCAGTTATAGCTGCTGCAAAAGAAGAAAACGTAAAAAGACTTACATCTGATCCTGGAGATATAATCGTTCTTGTTGGCGGAAGAACAGGTAGAGACGGTATCGGAGGTGCCAGCGGTTCTTCAAAAGAACATACTGAAAAATCAGTATTAACTGCAGGAAGTGAAGTACAAAAAGGTAATCCTATAGAAGAAAGAAAACTTCAAAGATTATTTAGAACTGATGAAGTTGCAAAAATGATTAAAAAATGTAACGACTTCGGTGCAGGCGGAGTAAGTGTTGCAGTAGGTGAACTTGCAGACAGCTTAAATATTAATCTTGACAGTGTACTTAAAAAATATGAAGGTCTTGATGCTACTGAAATTGCAATAAGTGAATCTCAAGAGAGAATGGCCGTTGTAATAGCAAAAGAAGACAAAGAAAAATTCATAGAAGCTGCAAGAAAAGAAAATCTTGAAGCCGTTCAAGTTGCAACAGTAACTAATGACGGTAATATCGTAATGACAAAAGACGGCGAAGAAGTATTAAAAATCAAAAGAAGTTTTGTTGATACTAACGGAGCAAGCAAAAATGCAAGCATTAAAGTTGGAAAAACTTCAAATGTTATATCTTCTTTAGCTGATAAAAATAAAACAAATAAAGAAAACTTTATAAATATACTTAAAAACCACAATGTTTGTTCTCAAAAAGGACTTGTTGAATATTTTGACAATACTATCGGGGCAAACAATGTTTTGATGCCTTACGGCGGGAAATATATGTTAAGTGAAGTTGATGGAATGGTAGCTAAAGTGCCTCTTGAAAAAGGAGATACAAAAACTGCAACTGTAATGACAAATGGATTTGACCCTGAATTATTAAGTGAAAATCCATATCTTGGTTCAATTTATGCAGTTGTTTCTTCTGTTTCAAAAGCAGTTGCAATAGGTGCTGATTATAAAAAATTAAGACTTTCATTCCAAGAATATTTTGAAAGACTTAGAAAAGACCCTACAAGATGGGCAAAACCATTTATTGCACTTCTTGGTGCTTTAAAAGTTCAACTTGAACTTAATACTCCTGCAATCGGAGGAAAAGACAGTATGTCTGGTTCTTTTGAAGATATAGATGTTCCTCCAACACTTGTTTCATTTGCTGTTGGTATTGTAAATGCTGATAAAGTTGTAAGCAGTGAATTTAAGAAGGCAGAAAATAATGTATATGTAATTAAAATAAATAAAACAGAAAATAACACTCCTGAGTTTGAAAGCGTAAGAAAAGCCTTTGATTTTATTCATGAATTAATTGAACAAGGAAAAGTAAAAGCTTCAAAATCAATAACTGTCGGCGGTGCTTGTGAAGCTGTTTCAAAAATGTGTTTCGGTAATAAAATCGGTTTTGAATTCACAGATTCAGACTATGATATTTATGCTAAAAATTATGGTGATATCATCATTGAAACAAGCGAAACAATAGAAAACGAAAATGCTGTTTTACTTGGTAAAACAATAAGCGAAAAAGAAATAAGAGTTAAAGGTGAAGTTCTTGACCTTGAAATGCTTATAAAAGAATGGGAAAATCCATTACTTAGCGTATTCCCAATTGACAGCGGAATTGAAACAGACGTAAAAGAAATCAGTTATACAAAAGGAAGTATAATAACAAGAAAAACAAGCATTGCATCTCCAAAAGTTATCGTTCCCGTATTCCCTGGAACAAACTGCGAATATGATACTGCAAAAGCTTTCAATGAAGCAGGCGGAAATAGTGATATATTTGTATTTAAAAACAAAACTCAAAATGATATAGAAGATTCTGTAATCGAACTTGAAAAGAGAATAAGAAATTCTCAAATTATTGCCTTACCTGGCGGTTTCTCAGCTGGTGATGAACCTGATGGTTCTGCTAAGTTTATCGTAAGCGTATTTAAAAATGAAAGAATAAAAGATGCGGTTATGGATTTACTTAAAAACAGAGACGGCTTAATGCTTGGTATTTGTAACGGCTTCCAAGCTTTAATCAAAACAGGTCTTGTTCCTTACGGAGAAATAAGAGATCTTGATGAAACAAGCCCAACTCTTACATTTAACTTAATAAATAGACATATAGCAAATATTTCATATATAAAAGTTGCATCAAACTTATCTCCATGGTTTAAAAATGTTAATGTAGGCGATACATTTGTAAATCCTATATCTCATGGAGAGGGAAGATTTGTATGTAATGAAGAAGTTTTACAAAAACTTATAGATAATGGACAAGTTGCAACACAATACACAGATGAAAGCGGTAATTTATCTGTTTCACCAAGAATTAATCAAAACGGAAGTGTATGTGCAATAGAAGGTATCACATCTCCTGATGGAAGAATTTTAGGTAAGATGGGACACAGTGAAAGAAAAGGAAGCAACTTATATAAAAATATTTATGGAGAAATGGAACAAAATATTTTCTTAAGTGGTGTAGAATATTTCAAATAAAAGGAGAAACTAATGGGAAAAGTAGCAGTTATTATGGGAAGCGACTCTGATCTTGGAGTTGTAGAAAAAGGTTTGAAAGTGTTAAAAGAATTTGGTGTTGAATATGAAGCAAGAGTTATTTCTGCTCACAGAACACCAAGACAAGCTGAAGAGTTTGCAAGAAATGCAAAGGCAAACGGGTTTGAAGTAATAATAGCGGCAGCCGGAAAAGCTGCTCATTTAGGAGGAGTTTTGGCAGCAATGACAACTCTGCCTGTAATTGGAATTCCAATTAAAACTTCATTAATGGGCGGTATGGATTCACTACTAAGTATAGTTCAAATGCCAAAAGGAATTCCAGTTGCAACAGTTGCTGTTGACGGAGCTGAAAATGCAGCTTTATTAGCTATTCAAATGATGGCGCTTAAAGATAAAGACTTGGATAAAAAACTTGAAGACTACAAAGTAAAAATGGAAGAAGAAGTAGTTGAAAAAGATAAAAAATTACAAGAAAGAATTTAAGGGGTGTTAAAAATGGAAAAATTAGAAATGTTATATGAAGGAAAAGCAAAAAAAGTATTTAAAACAGAAAAAGCAGATGAATATATCATCGAATATAAAGATGATGCAACAGCATTTAACGGTAAGAAAAAAGATACAATTGCAAACAAAGGTATTGTAAATAATAAATTTACAGGTATAATCTTTGGTATGCTTGAAGAATCTGGTGTTCCTACACATTTAATCAAAGTCCTTGACGATACTCATCAACTTGTAAAAGCTGTTGAAATCGTACCTGTAGAAGTAATTATAAGAAATGTTGCAGCAGGTTCAATTTGTAAAAACTTAGGACTTGAAGAAGGAAAAGAACTAAATCCTACAGTATTTGAATTCTGTTATAAAAACGATGATTTTGATGATCCTTTAATTAACGATTATCATGTTCTTGCAATGGGACTTGCAACACAAGAAGAAATTGATACAATCAAAGAATATACATTTAAAATTAATGAATTACTAAAAGATTTCTTCTTAAAACACAACTTAAAATTAATCGATTTTAAAATCGAATTTGGTAGATATAATGGAAAAATCGTTTTAGCTGACGAAATTTCTCCTGATACATGTAGATTATGGGATAAAGATACAAACAGAAAAATGGATAAAGACAGATTCAGAAGAGACCTTGGTGATGTAGAAGAAACTTATAAAGAAGTTTTAGGAAGAATAAGCGAATAAGGAATACTTTATTATTTATTAAATTAAAGAAATAAGGAGATTTTACTTTGGGGTATCAATTAGATAAATTTAAAGATGAATGTGGTGTAATGGGAGTATTGCAAGATACTCCTGAAAATACAGCTGCTTATGTATATTTAGGACTTTATGCTCTTCAACATCGTGGACAAGAAAGCTGTGGTATAGCGGTAAATAACGATACTGAAATAACACAACACAGAGGTATGGGACTTGTTGGGGATGTATTTACATCAGAAGAATTAAAAAAACAAAAAGGTGAAATTGCAATTGGTCATGTAAGATATTCAACAGCAGGAGATAGTGATATTAAAAATGCACAGCCTCTTACTGTAAATTGTAAAGATTGGCAAATTGCTTTAGCTCATAACGGAAACCTTGTTAATGCTGATGCAATTAAAAATATGCTTCAAGACGAAGGTGTAATCTTTATGACAAGTTCTGATACAGAAGTTATAGCAAATTTAATAGCAAGAAACTATAAATTCGGTATAGTTGAAGCATTAAAAAGAGTTGGTCAAATTGTTAAAGGTGCATATGCTCTTGTTCTTACAATGGGAGATATGTTAATTGGTGTAAGAGACCCATATGGACTTAGACCTTTATGTCTTGGTAAACTTGAAAACGGTGGATATGCTCTTGCAAGTGAATCTTGTGCTCTTGATGCAATAGGGGCAACTTTAGTAAGAGATATTGAACCTGGCGAAATTATTGTTATAAGCGATAAACACATTGAAAGTTATAAAATAGAAAATTGGGCAAAACCAAGAAGATGTATTTTTGAGCTTGTATACTTTGCAAGACCTGATAGTGTACTTGACGGAGATGAAGTTCATGAATCAAGAGCAATGGCAGGGAAATTACTAGCAAAAGCTGATAAAGGAAAGATTAATGCAGATGTTGTTATGGCTGTTCCTGACAGTGGTGTTTCTGCTGCAATCGGATATGCTGAAGAATCTGGAATTCCTTACGGTGTAGGTTTAATTAAAAACAGATATATTGGAAGAACATTCATTCAACCTACACAAGCTATGCGTGAGGAAGGTGTTGATATAAAATTAAATATTTTAAAATCAAACGTTAAAGATAAAAGTGTTGTTTTAATAGATGACTCAATAGTAAGAGGAACAACTTCAAAAAGAATTGTTGATAAATTAAGAAAAGCAGGAGCAAGAGAAATTCACTTTAGAGTTGCATCTCCTCCAACATCTTACAGTTGCTTCTTCGGTATTGATACTCCTAATAGAGATAAATTAATTTCTTCAAAATTATCTTTAGATGAAATTAAGGAGTTTATTGGAGCTGACTCATTATATTACTTAACAATAGATGAATTAAAACAAACTGTAAAAGATTTTGATAAAGGATATTGTATGGCTTGCTTTAATGGAGATTATCCAATGGAAGTGCCTTTTAGAGAAGAACAGGTAAGGAGTAGTAAATAAAGTGGAAAAATTAACTTATAAAAACAGTGGTGTAGATAAAGAAGCCGGATACGAAAGTGTTGAACTAATAAAAAAACATGTAAAAGAAACTTTCAGTAAATATGTTTTAACTGGACTTGGAAGTTTTGGAGGTGCTGTAGAGCTTCCTGAAGGTTATAAAAAACCTGTACTTATAAGCGGAACAGACGGCGTTGGTACAAAACTTATTCTTGCTCACAAACAAGATATACATGATACTGTAGGTATTGACCTTGTTGCAATGTGTGTAAATGATATTTTATGTCATGGTGCAAGACCTTTATTTTTCCTTGATTATATTGCTTGCGGAAAAAATTATCCAAAGAAAATTGAAGCTATCGTAAAAGGTGTAAGTGAAGGTTGTAAACAAGGTATGTGTGCACTTGTAGGTGGAGAAACAGCTGAAATGCCTGGAATGTATAAAGAAGATGATTATGACCTCGCAGGTTTTTGTGTAGGTGTTGTAGATAAAGATAAATTTATTTCAGGAAAAGATATAAAAGAAGGAGATAAAATTATTGGACTACCTTCAAGTGGTGTTCATAGTAACGGATATTCTCTTCTTAGAAAATTATTCTTTGAAGTAAAGGATTATGATGTTGATACTTATGTAGAATCTCTTGGTGATACAATAGGGAAAACTCTTCTTACTCCTACAAAAATATATGTTAAAAGTATTTTATCACTACTTGAAAAAGTTGATATTAAAGGTATGTGCCACATTACAGGTGGTGGATTTGTAGAAAATATTCCACGTGTAATTCCTGATGGACTTTGTGCAAAAGTTGATACAAACAAAGTAAATGTACTTCCTATATTTGATTTAATAAGCAAAGAAGGAAATATAGATAAAAAAGAAATGTTCTCAACATTTAACATGGGTATAGGTTTTGTTGTAGTTGTAAGAGATGAAGACTGTGATAAAACTTTAGAAGAACTAAAAGCTCTTGGTGAAGATGCTGTTGTTCTTGGTGAAGTTATTAAAGGTGAGGAGAAAATTGAATTATGTCTTTAAAAAAAATTGCAGTTTTAATCAGTGGAGGAGGTAGTAACCTTCAAGCTGTTATAGACAAAGTTCATAAAAAAGACGGAATAATTGATGTTGTAATCTCAGATGAAGAAGATGCTTATGGTCTTACAAGAGCAAAAAATGCAAATATCGAAACAATGGTTATAAACAACAAAGATTATGATTCAAGACAAGCTTTTTCCGATGCTATAAAAGATGAGCTTGTAAAAAGAGATATTGACCTTATTGTTCTTGCAGGATTTATGAAAATTTTATCTCCTTCATTTGCAAGAGAGTTTAAAAATAGAATTATAAACATACATCCATCTTTAATACCTTCTTTTTGCGGAAAAGGTTATTATGGAATAAAAGTTCATCAAGCAGTACTTGAATATGGTGCGAAAATAACAGGCGCAACAGTTCATTTTGCTGATGAAGGAGCTGATACCGGACCTATCATAATACAAGGAACAGTTCCTGTATTATATGATGATACACCGGAAATTTTACAAAAGAGAGTTCTTGAAGTAGAACATATGATTTTACCTAAAGCTGTAAGTTTGTTTTGCTTAGATAAACTTGAAGTTAGAGGCAGAATAGTTTATATTAAAGAATAATACGGAGGAATATAATGATAAAAAGAGCACTTATAAGCGTTTCTGATAAAACAGGTATTGTAGAAGTTGCCAGAAAATTAGAAGAAATGGGTGTAGAAATTATATCTACAGGCGGTACAAAGAAAGCACTTGAAGATGAAGGTGTAAAAGTTATTTCTGTTGAAGAAGTTACAGGTTTCCCAGAATGTTTAAACGGAAGAGTTAAGACTCTTCATCCTGGAATCATGGCTGGTCTTCTTGCAAAAAGAGATAATGAAGAACATATGCAACATCTTTTCGATTTATCAATAGAACCTATTGATATGATTATCGTAAATTTATATCCTTTCAAAAATACAATTTTAAAAGAAGGATGTACTTTTGAAGATGCTATTGAAAATATAGATATTGGCGGACCTACAATGCTTAGAGCTGCTGCAAAGAATTTCCAAGACGTTGCGGTTGTTATTGACCCTAAAGATTATGATGTTGTATTAAAGGAACTTGAAGAAAATGGAGAAGTTTCTTATGATACAAAATTAAATTTAGCTAAAAAAGTCTTTATGTCTACAAGTTATTATGATACATTAATAGCAAACTATTTAAGAGAAAAAGTTGGAGATGATTCATATCCTGAAACTCTTACTCTTTGTTATGATAAAGCACAAGATTTAAGATATGGAGAAAATCCGCATCAAGATGCTGTATTCTATAAAGAAGTTCAACCTATGAAAGGTTCTCTTCCATTAGCAAAACAACTTCATGGTAAAGAACTTTCATATAACAATATAAATGATACAAACGGTGCTTTGGAAATATTAAAAGAATATAATGACGAACCAACAGTTGTTGCCGTTAAACATTCTAATCCTTGCGGAATAGCAAGTGATGCTTCTATTTCAAATGCATTTAAAAAATGTTATGAGGCAGATCCTCAATCTATCTTTGGTGGAATTATTGCTGCAAACGAAGAAATTGATAAAGAAACTGCTACACAAATCAGCAATATCTTTATTGAAGTTGTTGTTGCTCCAAGTTTCAGCGACGATGCAATTGAAATTTTAACAAAGAAGAAAAATATCAGATTATTGGAATTAGCAGATATTAAGTTCAATCAAGATGGCAAAGATATTAAGAAAGTAATGGGTGGTCTTTTGATGCAATCAAGAGATACAAAACTTCTTAGTGATGAACTTAAAGTTGTAACAAACAGAAAACCAACGGATAAAGAAATGCAAGATTTAATATTTGCATGGAAAGCCGTAAAACATACAAAATCAAATGCTATTTCTTTAGCAAAAGATAAAATATTAGTAGCAAACGGCCCTGGACAAGTAAGCAGAATTTGGGCACTTGAAAACGCAATAAAACAAGGCGGAGAAAGTGTAAAGGGTTCTGTTTTAGCGTCTGATGCATTCTTCCCATTTGATGATTGCGTAAAAGCAGCTCATGAAGCGGGAATAACTGCAATTATTCAACCCGGTGGTTCAATAAGAGATGAAGATTCAATAAAAGCATGTAATGAATATGGCATTGCCATGGTATTTACAGGCATGAGACATTTTAAACATTCGTAAAAGGAGAATTAAGAATGAAAGTATTAGTAGTAGGTTCCGGTGGTAGGGAACACGCATTAGTTTACAAATTAAAGGAGAGTCCTCTTGTAACAGAAGTATTCTGTGCTCCTGGCAATGCCGGTATTGAAAGCATTGCTGAGTGCGTAGATATAAAAGTTGACGATATTGAAGGACTTAAAGAATTTGCAAAAACAAATGAAATTGGGCTTACTGTTGTAGGTCCGGAACTACCATTAGTCATGGGTATCGTTGACGAATTTGAAAAGGAAGGTCTAAAAGTGTTTGGTCCTAATAAACAATGTGCTGCTTTTGAAGGAAGCAAGGGCCTAACAAAGAGATTCCTTGAAAAATATAAGATACCAACAGCTAAATATTTAGAAGTAACAACATATGAAGAAGGTGTTAAAAATCTTGAAAAATTCGGATATCCGGTTGTTATAAAAGCAGATGGTCTTGCTGCCGGAAAAGGTGTAATTATTTGCGAAAATAAAGAAATGGCAATGAATGCACTAAAAGAAATTATGATAGATAAAGTTTTTGGCGAATCAGGAAACAGTGTTGTTATCGAAGAATTTTTGACAGGTACGGAACTTTCTACTTTATGCTTTGTTGATGGGAATAAAATTATCCCTATGGAAAGTGCCAGAGACTATAAACCTGCATACGATAATGATGAAGGTTTAAATACAGGTGGAATGGGTAACTACTCACCAAATAAAATTTTTGATGATAAACTTAACGCAAAAATAAGAACAAAAATCTTAGATCCTATTATTAATGGATTTAAGAAAGAAGAACTTGATTATAAAGGTGTTTTGTTTATTGGTTTAATGGTTGATAACGGAGAACCAAAAGTTCTTGAATTTAATGTACGTTTTGGAGATCCTGAAACACAAGCAGTTATGCTTAGACTTGAAAGTGACCTTGCAAATATTATGTTAAATACTGCAGATGGTATTTTAGAAGAAGAAGATATTGTATGGTCTGATAAACCTTCTGTTTGTGTTGTTATGGTATCAGGAGGATATCCAGAAAGTTATGAAAACGGAAAAGTTATAAAAGGACTTGAAAATGTAAGTAATGATGTTATTGTTTTCCATGCAGGAACAAAAAAAGACGGCAATGACATTGTTACAAACGGAGGAAGAGTTCTAAATATCTGTGCTGTTGGAGATACTTTAGACGAAGCAAGAGAAAAGGTATATAACGAAGTAAACAAAATTACTTTTGACGGTGCATATTTTAGAAACGATATAGCAAGGTAGTAGAAGTGTCAAAAATAAAAAAACTTTTAAGCATAGTTGTACTGCTTATAGTGATACTTGTATCATTTCTTACGGGTGGATTTGAACATCTATCAAACTTTATAGGAAATGATTATTTAATAGATATTGAACCGGGCAGTACTTTGGTTGAAGCTATTGATGTTGGACAAGGGGATGCTTTTTTAATAAGCAACGAAGAATATGGAAATATCTTAGTAGATACAGGTGAGACAGATCATGCACAAGATTTGGTTTCCCATTTGAAAGAAAGAGATATTGAAAAGATAGATTATATTATCATTACTCATCCACATGCTGATCATATTGGAGGAATGTGTGATGTTTTGGATAATTTTGAAGTAGGAAAAGTCTATATGCCAAAAATGTCGCATACTACTTCTTCATTTAAAAACATGGTATCAAAAATGGAAGAAAAAAATCTTTATTTTACTGAAGCAAAAAGTGGAGTGGAGATAAAATTAAGTGATACTGATAATATAAAATTTATTTCTCCTACAAAAGATATGGACCTTGATGATTTAGATAACTCTGATGCAGTTTGCGTATTAAATACAAATGGAAGAAAAGTTTTGTTTACCGGAGATATTTTTGAAGAAGCAGAACTAAAAATAATGAATAAAATTGGTAAAGTTGATATCTTAAAAGTTGCTCATCATGGCAGTTATAAATCTACCAGTGATGAATTTTTAGAAAAGATACAACCTACATATGCAATTATAGGAGTAGGAGAAGATAATAAATATTCCCATCCTTCAACTGAAACATTAAATAGGCTTGAACAACATGATGTTAAAGTATATAGAACAGATTTAGACGGTAATATTGCATTTATTATAGATAAAAACGGAAGTATTAAAGTTTATTCGAGTAAGTGATTATGATAAAGGGAATAATTGACAGATTTGAAAATGATAAAGTTGTAATAGAATTTGAAAATTTACAAATAGGTGTTTTACCTAAAAGTCTTTTTCATGAAGAGATGAAAGAAGGCGACGAAGTGCTTTTAAATATTGATATAAAGCATAGTAAGAAAATTGATATAGATAAACTATTTAGGTAGTTTTAAGAGGAGAATTTATGAGCGAATATTATATGAAAATGAAAGAGCTTATCCAAAGATTAAAAGTTGATGGATACAGCATAACAGGAAGAATGATAAAGCATTATATTGATATAGGAATTTTGCAAAAACCTTATTATATTTGTGCAAACCAAGCTTTGTATGCCGATTTTCATTATATAAGATTAAAAAGAATTTTATCAAATAAAAAAGCAGGCAAGAGTATTGCCAAAATAAAAGAAGAAATTTTTAAAGAAAATGAAGAACTACTTTCAAAAGCTACCGAACAAAATATGGATACTTCCGATATGAATGAGATTTGTAAGAGGTTTGGTGCAGTTGAACAAGAAGAAGCCATGCTTACAAAATTAGAAAGAAAGTCAGAAAAAACTTTTTCAAAGGTTGATGTACTTGAAAAATTGGACAGTGACGGAAGTATATTGGATCTTGCAGTTGATACGGGAGTTTTACAAGATAAAGAGTCTTATGATAGTTATGAGTTATATATCTTAACTTGTGTAAAAAATCTTATTAAGGTAAAAAAACAAAATAAACGTGTCAGTGGTCAGCTTATTGAAAGAATAAGTGAAATTTCAAAGATAAATACGATCGCAAATGATTTGGCATACTTAATAAATTCAGATAAAGATAATTCATGGCTTTACACATACCTTATGGAAGCTATTCTTTTAAGTAAAACAGAAAGAGAAACACAAAAGGAAAACAAGATAAAATCTTTAAAAGAAGAGAATGATTATAAGTACAAAGAAGCTTTGGCTGCTTTGGAAAGCATGGAATATGATAAAAAATTTGAATGATAGGACAATGTAATATGAAATTTATACACACAGCAGATTTGCATATCGGAACCTCTTTTCTTTCATCTTCTTTTGATAAAAGCATTGCAAGAGAAAGAAGAGAGGATCTGTTTAAAGCATTTAATAAAGTTATTAAAGCCTGCAAAAAAAGAGAAGCTGATATTCTCTTGATTGCAGGTGATTTGTTTGAAGATGAACTTGTAAGAGCAAGTGATGTAAATAGAATAATAGACGGATTTAAAATGATTCCTGAAGTAAGGGTTTTTATTGTTGCGGGTAATCATGATTATTTACATGAAAAATCTTTTTATAATTTACTTTCTTTTCCGGATAATGTCACTATTTTTAATAGTGATAAATTGGAAAAAGTTGAATTAGAAGACTTAAATATTTGTATTTATGGATTAAGTTTTTTAAAAAAATATTATAATGAAGATATTTTAGAAATACCTAAACTTGATAAAACAAAAACTAATATATTACTACTTCATTGTGACTTACTAAATCCAAATGGAAATTATTTACCTGTAAGTAAATCAAAATTAGAAAAATCAGGTTTTGATTATTGTGCTCTTGGGCATATTCACAAATCTGTTAAATTATCAAATAATTCTGTTTATCCTGGTAGTCTTGAACCTCATGATTTTTCAGAAAAAGGTTATCATGGATATATTTTTGGGCAAATAGAAGATAAAAAAGTTTCTGTTAAATTAATAAAGAACAATGTTAAACAATTTGAAGATTTAAATGTTGATATAACAGGAATTGACTCTTTAGAAGAAATTGTAAATTTAGTTAAAGAAAAAGCAAATGGAAATATTGATAATTTCTTATATAGAATAAATTTACAAGGAACATTAAGCGAACTTGTAACCATAGATGATATTAAAACCAGATTAAATGAAGAATTGTATTATGCAGAAATAATAGATAATACTTCTGCAGATTATTTCTTGCCTAAAATTCATACCGAAAATAAGGATAATATTATAGGTTTATATATTGATGCATTAAAAGGAAAAGAAAACGAAATTGATATTGAAGCTTTGTATCTTGGTCTAGATGCACTTCTGAATGAGGGGTCCAAATAGATGAAAATAAGAAAATTAGGCATTAAAAGTTTTGGTAAATTTAAAGATAAAGAAATAAAATTTGAAGATGGTTTAAATGTAATATATGGTAACAATGAAGCAGGAAAATCAACTGCTCATAAATTTATTCAAGGGGTATTTTTCGGTTTCTTTAAGCCTTACAGCAAGAATAAAATTTATTCTTATGAATATAAAAAATATAAACCATGGAATAGTGATTTATATAAAGGAAGCTTAGAGTTTAATATTGGAAAAAGAGAATATAGAATTGAAAGAAATTTTGACAAACAAAATGAAGAATTTAAGTTATTTGATAATATAACAGGTGAAGATTTAACAGATAAACTTCCTTATGACGCATCAACAAAACAAAGAATTATTTCTCCTGTTATAAAACTAAACAGTGTATTATATAATAATACAATTTCAATTTCTCAGCTTGGAAATAAAACAGAAAAAGATTTTAAAAGAGAAATAAGCGAAGCATTGGCTAATTATGAAAAAGGGAATAATAATAAAATTTCTGTTAATAAAGCCATTGATTATTTGGAAAAGCAAAAAGCTTTAATAGGAACAAGAAAACAATCAAAATCAGAGTATGGAAGCAGTGTCATTAAACTTGAACAACTAAAAAAATCAAGAGAAGATGCCATTAAGGCAATGGAAGAAAACAGAGAATATTATTTGGAAGCAAATAAACTTGAAAAAAGACTAAATGAACTTTTAAATAAGAAAAAAGATATTCTTAGAAATATAAATGATATTGCGAGAAATAAGGAAAAAATAACATATTTTAAATATAAATCTGTTGAAGCCGATAATGAGAAGATAAGACAAAAAATTGAGGAATTAAAAAAATATAAAAATATAAACAATGATTTATATACAAAGTTTTTAAATTTATATAGTGAAAACAAATCTTTACAAGAACAAATTGACGATTTAAGAAAAAAACAAGAATATGTAAATAATGCTTTAAAAAGTTTAGATGATGAAAATAAAGAAGTAAATAAAGAAACAAAAGGTAAAGATTACAATAAAATTATTTCAGATATAGAAATATTAAAAGACAGGCTTGGTAATATTGAAAGACTTCAAGGCAGACTTTCAGAAAAAAAAGATGTTAAAGTTGAAAAAGATTATTCTGCTAAATCTACTACAAATAAAGTTATAAATATAGTTTGTGTAGTTATGGCAATAATATCTGCATTTATGCTTGCATTTAGCTTTACAATAAGCAAATCTTTATTACTTTATTTCTATATAGCACTTGGTGCAACCGTAATATGCTTAATTATGAAGCTTGTAATACTTAGTGTATATAAAGAAACATCAAAGAAATTTGAAAAATATGATACATCTTTAATTAGAACTCAAAATATGATTGAGTTAAATGAAGTTGAAATTAACAAAATTCTTAATGATTACGGTGAAGAAGATCCTCATAAGTTAATTAAAATATTGGAAGAAAAAAGTGTTATTGCAAAAGAATTTTCTTTTAATCAAAATAAACTTGAAAAATATAAAATGGACTTAGAAGATTTTGACGGAACAAATAAAATATTAGAAGAGAAAATAAGCAAAAATACTTATAAGATGAATGAAATATTAATAGAAAATAATATTTCAAATGTTGAAGAGTTTAAAGAAGCTTTAGAAAAAAGAGAAGAATATGACAGACTAATAGATAGATATGAAAGTAACAACAAATTACTTTTAAATATCATTGACGGAAATGATATCGATGCTTTAGCTAAAAAATTTGAAGGCGAAGATATTGATGAAAATACTTTAAACTTAGTTAAATCTAATAATGGAAACATTATAGATGATGATGTTGATGTGATCAATGATGAAATAACAAATGTATCTGCAAAGTTATCTAGAATAAACGGAATACTTGAAGAATCAAATTCTTTCAATGAAAATTTATGTGTAATTAATGAAGACATAAATAAATATGAAAAAAGAATTAAAGAATTTGAATTTAAACTTCTTGCAATTGAAAAGGCTATTGATACAATTAATAGTATTTCAAAAGATATCCATACAAATGTTGCACCTAAAATTAACGAAACATTAGGACAGATTATGTCTAAAATCACAAATGGTAAATATTCTACTGTAAAAGTTGATGATAATATGGACGTTATGGTGCTTGATGAAGAAAGTGGACAAATGGTTGATGCTGAAACATTAAGTTACGGAACAATTGACCAAATATATCTTGCTCTTCGTTTTAGTATCATTGATAATTTGCTTATTAAAAGTACTATGCCTATTATATTGGACGACTGCTTTATTCAATATGATGATTACAGGTTAAAAGAAGTATTGTCATACTTGGCATCAGTATCAGATGAAAAACAAATTATTATGTTTACATGTCATACAAGAGAAGAAAAAGCTCTAAAAGAATTAGGTATAAACTATAATAGAATAGTTTTATAAAAGGAGAAGTATAAGTGGAAAAAGTTGTAATTGGTATGAGCGGGGGAGTTGACAGTGCCGTAAGTGCATATCTTTTAAAAAGACAAGGATATGATGTAATTGGTTTATTCATGAAAAATTGGGATGAAACTGATGAAAATGGCGAATGTACAGCCGAAGAAGATTATGATGATGCAAGAGCTGTATGTTTAAACATTGGTATACCTTGTTATACCGTTAACTTTACAAAAGAATATTGGGATAATGTATTTACTTATTTTTTAGATGAATATAAAAAAGGAAGAACACCTAATCCCGATGTATTATGTAATAAAGAAATAAAATTTAAGTGTTTTTTAGATTATGCAATGAATGTTCTTGATGCAGATTATATTGCAACGGGACATTATGCTAAGGTTGAACATACAGAAAACGGAACAAAACTTTTAAAAGCAAAAGACCAACATAAAGACCAAACGTATTTTCTTTCTTTATTAAGTTCAAAACAGCTTGAAAGAGTTATTTTCCCAATAGGAGATTTGGAAAAATCACAAGTAAGAAAAATAGCTGAAAGAGAAGGTTTTAGAAATGCAAAGAAAAAAGATTCTACCGGAATATGTTTTATAGGAGAGAGAAATTTTACAAATTTCCTACAAAATTATTTGCCTAATCAAAAAGGTGATATGATTGATATGGACACCGGAGAAAAGAAAGGTGAGCATATAGGTTTAATGTACTATACTTTAGGACAAAGAAGAGGTCTTGGTGTAGGAGGATGTGGAAGCGGAGAAAGATGGTATGTTGCTGATAAGGATTTAGAAAATAATATATTATATATTGTTCAAGGAGATAAAAATCCTAAATTATATAAAAATGGCTTTATTGCCACAGATGTAAATATGGTTTCTGGAGAGTTTCCTGCTAAGAAATTTAGATGTGATTTAAGATTTAGACATTTACAGCCTTTAAAGAAAGTAACGGTTGAAGTTTTGGATGAAAAAACAGTAAAAGTTATTTTTGATGAGGAACAAAGCGGCGTTACTCCGGGACAAATCGGTGTGTTCTATGATGGGGATGTATGTTTAGGTGGAGGAACAATAGATAAGTTAATTAAATTTTAATAAAAATGTTTTAAAATATTCTTATCTATATGATACAATATATCACAAATAAATATGAGGTACGATTATATGAAAACAACAAAAAAAATATTAAGTATTTTAATTACTACTTTATTACTTTTTTCTCTGTTCGGTTGCGGTACAGAGCCTAAAGAACATTCAACTGATTTTTCAGATATTGAAAACAAATGGACACTTGATAGTATTTATGAAGATTCTCATGCGAAAAAGATTTCAGATGAAACAAAAACAGATATGGTTCTTGACGAATCTTCAATGGTTGTTACCGTTACAAAAAAAGAAGGTTCACCTACAACTACTACATATACAATAAGCGGAGTAGCTGATGGAAAATTTACTGCAACAAGCGGTGATGGGACTATAGAATATACTTTTAATTACGATCCTGGCGCCAATTTATTACATTTATATAATACTGATTCAAAAGGAAGAACTGTTCATACTGTTTATAGAGAATATTCAGAAACTCTTCCTTGGGCAAATGAAGAAAAAACAGATGAAACAAAAACAAATACAGAATCAAATACTGATGAAACAAAGACAGAATAATTTATATCTTGGAGAAAAAAATGTTTGAACAGATTAAAGAAAAATATTTTGAAGAAATAACAAAAATAAGAAGAGATTTACATCAAATTCCAGAAGAAGGATTAAAGGAGTTTGAAACAAGCAAATATATAAAAACTTATCTTTCAAACTTAGGTTTTAAATACGAAGAAACAGCTAGTACCGGTGTTTTATGTTTTATAAATGCAGGCAGCAAAGAAACTTACGCATTTCGTAGCGATATGGACGGGCTAAGTATGGAAGAAAATAATGATATTGATTTTAAAAGTAAACATTGTAATATGATGCATGCTTGTGGTCATGATGGCCATATGGCTATACTTCTTGTATTTGCAAAATATTTATCAGAAAATAAAGATAAACTTAAAAAAAATATATTGTTGATTTTTCAACCGGCAGAAGAAGGACCTGGTGGAGCAAAACTTATTATTAATGAAGGAAAATTAAAAAAATATAATGTTAAAAATGTTTTTGCTCTTCATCTTAGTCCAAACATCCCAAAAGGGAAATATTCATCAAAACCTTATGGCTTCTATGCTGCTTCAACAGAATTTACTGTATTTATAGACGGTAAAGCTTCACATGGAGCTGCTCCTCATAACGGAATTGATTCTATAGTTATTGCAGCACAATATATAAATGGAATTCAAAGTATTGTGAGTAGAAATATTAATCCAATTAAAGAAGGACTTGTTACAATAGGTACTATTAAAGGTGGAGATAGAATTAATATTATTGCCGAACACGTTGAAATGGAAGGGACAATAAGAACACTTGATAAAAATACTTATAATATCATAGATAAGAGAATGCATGCATTGGCTGATGGATTAAGCGAAGCTTATGGCTGCAAAATTACATATGATTGGAGACCTTTTTATGGCGTAACTTATAATGATAAAGAACTTTATGATAAGGTTGTTCCTGCATTTGGTGATGATTATATTTTGGGTGATGCTATTTTAAGTGCTGAAGATTTTTCTTATTATAGTGAGGAGGTTCCTTCATTCTTTTATGAACTTGGTATAAGAGAAGAAGACAAGGGATATGTAAATCCTCTCCATAGTGTTAATTTTAATTTTGATGAAGAAAGTTTACTTTATGGAGTAATGGGAAATATTAATATTTTAAAAACATTATCGATAATTTAAAAGGGTATTTATATACCCTTTTTTATTTTTTTAAGAAATTTATTAATATTTATGTTAAAATTATTAATAACGAATTAAAAAAAAAGGTAGATATTTATGGATATTAAAAGACCGGCAATAGTTCTTTTTTTATATGTTTTATGTTCTATAATATTAGCATATTTACAATGTCCTATTTTAATTTATATTTTAGGGCTTGTTTTGTCGTGTCTTGTTTTATTTAAACTTTTTCCTAATAATTCTTTGAGAGTTATTTTTATTGTTTGTATTATTTTTGGACTTATTACTTTTGTTCATACAAATTATAAACTTAATTATAATAGTGAATTAAATCAATTTGCAGAAAAAAATATTACATTTACCGCAAAAATTGTTAAAGCACCTGTCTATAAAGAAGATAAAACACAGCTTTATGTCAAAGATATAAATATTTTTGATGAAGGAAAAACTGTACATATAAAAGATAAAGTATTAATAAACGTTTATTATGACTATCATACATATAATGTTGGAGATTATTATAAATTTACAGGTAAGGTAAAAACTCCAAAAGCTTTTGATGATTTTGATTATAATTTATATTTAAAAACGATAGGTGTTTATAATTATATAAATGTAAATACAAATAAAGTTGAATTTAATAAAAGTGGACATCTAATTTTTTATTTAGATAAAATTTTTGAACTAAGAGATAGTTTTAAATTAAATTTACTTAAAAATATTGATGATGAAGAAAATGTAAATTTAATTATGGGTATAATGTTCTCAGATAAAAGTTTAAGTGAAGAAACTACTGAAGACTTTAATGCTGTTGGTTTAAGTCATGTACTTGCAGTATCAGGGTTGCATGTAGGACTTATTTATGGTGTTATTTTATTTATAATTTCTATGTTTAATATAAACAAAAAATATAGAGTATTTATTGTTGCACCGATATTATTTATGTATGTTATGCTTGCGGGTATGTCTGTTTCAGCTCTTAGAGCAATGTTTTTGTGTATTTTAAATGAGTTATTATCCTTGAAGCATGAAAAAGATAATGATGCTTTTAATAATATATTTGTAATAGCGATAATATTACTTATGATTAATCCTCTTAATTTATTTAATGTAAGTTTTTTATTATCTTTTAGTGCTGTAATAGGTATTATATTACTTGCACCGGTAATACAATTTAAAATTCTTGAAATGTTTTATGAAGAAAGCAGGTTTAAGAAAAATATTGTAGGTTTATTTTCTGTAAGTATATCTGCATATTTATTTACCATACCTATTATACTTAATTCATTCGGTACGGTTTCTATTATAAGTATTATAGGTAATTTATTAATTGTACCTTTAATGGCACCTATAATGATAATAGGTATTGTTGGAGGATTATTTGGTAATTTCTTGTTTGGAATGTTCCTTCTTCATTTTTTAAATATCATTTTAAGTATTATTAGATATATTATTTCTATACTTGCAAGTTTTCCTTTTGCTACGGTTAGTATAGAAAATATGAGTGTTGTTTTTATAATTTTATATTATTTTGTTCTTCTGTTGTTAAGCGGATATATAAAAATCCCAATTAAACATAAAGCAGGGTAATGATGACATAATAAAAAAGATGATAGGAGAAAAATTATGGATTATATAAAATTAAATGAAAATATAAGAAAGAAAAATTTTAAAAATATATATTTATTTAATATTAAAGAAGATTATATTGCAAAAAAAATGCTTGAAAGTTTAAAAAATAATTTACTTTCAAAGGAATATGAAGCATTTAATTATTCTGTATTTGATGATAAAAAAATTGATATAAATAAGGCTATTGAACTTTGTGAAACTTTACCTATGCTGGATAATTACAGAATGGTTTTTATTAAAAGTGAGAGCATAACAAATAAAGATATATCAAAAAAATTTAGCGACTATATAAAAGATATTCCTAAAACTACAGTAGTTGTAATATGGATTAAGGGTTCTTTAGATAAAAGAACAGCTTTATATAAAACCATAAAAAAATATGGTGATATAGTTGACTTTGATAAATTTAAAGCTTATGCACTTGAATCATGGGTTAGAAAAAAATTAAAGGAAAACAATATTATTCTTACAAATGATGCTGTTGGATATTTTATAGAATCAAGCGGATATTTGGTTGATGAAAGTAAAGTTGATTTAGGTTATTTTGAAGGTGAAATAAAAAAATTATCAAGTATAAATAAAGAAAAAATAGATATTGATGAAATTAAAAAAATTATAAGTGTAAATATACAAGATGAAATTTTCAAATTGACTGATGCGTTAAGGGATAAAAATTCAGATTATGCTTTTAAGCTTTTGCATAATTTAAAATATAATGATGTAAAATTTATGCAGATACTTGGTGTTGTTGTAAGAAATTTTGAAAATATGTATATATGTAAACAGTATATAAAAAAAGGTAAAACGGAAAATGATATAGTAAAAGATTATTCTCTTCATCCATATGCAGTTAAAATGGCAAACATTTCTTCAAAGAAATATTCTTTGAATGAAATTCACGTTTTTCTTGACTTATGTTTAGACTTAGATTATAAAATAAAAATAGGAGAGATAAGTGAAAAAGATGCCGGAATTATATTGGTAGAAAAGATATCTAATAGATAGGGGGTATAAAAGATGTATAAAGTATCACTTCATAATCATACGAATTTAAGTGACGGTAAAGATGAAATGGAAACATTAATTATTGAAGCAATCAACAGGGGTTTTACTCATTTTGGTATTACCGATCATGTTTGTACATATAATTATGAAAATCATTCTTTAAAACCTGAAAAATATAATGAATATGTTGATAAAATAAATGAATATAAAGAAAAATATAAAGATAAAATAGAAATATTTGCCGGAATTGAAAGTGAAAGATATGGTAAAAGCGGATATTTAATGAGTGATATTTCTGGTATTAGAGATAGACTAGATTATATTGTAGGTTCTGTTCATTTAACTAATGCAAACGGAATAATGGAGCCTGTTGATGAGTTATGTTCTACTTTTAGAAAATCATTAAAGAGAAGTTATGATAATGATGCAAGAAAATTTGTAATGGATTATTATGAAAATTATTATAACAATTTATGCGAATTAAAACCTGAAGTTGCAGGGCATATTGATTTGATTAAAAAAAATAATATAGACGGTATTTTCTTTGACGAACAGAGTAAGTGGTATAAAGACTTAGTATCAGATGTTCTCGATAAAGTAAAAGAAATTGATGCTGTTTTAGAATTAAATACCGGTGGGGGATATAAACATGGTGTAAGAAGTTTGTATCCATCAAATGAAATTATCAAAATGGCAAATGATAAAGGAATTAAATTTACTATGTCATCTGATACTCATAATTTGGAAATGCTTGATCTTCTTTATAATCTTGGAATAAGCAGATTAAAAGCTGCCGGCGTAAAAAAATTATATACTTTTTCTAATAAAGAGAAAGGATTTATTTCTTTTGAAATATAAAAAGGACTTTTTAAAAGTCCTTTTTTAAGTTAATTTTTTTGTGTATATAAAATATGTTTCAGGTTCTTTTTTGAAATAAATATTTTTTGAACTTTCTCTTTTGAATCCATTATGGTCATAAAAACTATAATCACATGTTGTGTCAGTAAAAAGATAAAATTTATCTGCATTATTTTCTTTCATATAATTATAAAAAGAATTTAATAATTTAGATCCTAAACCTTTTCCTTTTATATTCTTGTTTAATGCAAAAAGAACCAGTTCTCCATCTGTATCTGTATTTAAATTATTTAATAGTTCGTTGTTTACTTTTGCTATTTCTTTTTCTGATTTTAAAGCTTTTATACCGCCTTTAATAAGTATAGTTTTTAAACAGTGTAATATTAATTTTACTATGTATGTGGTATTGTTTTTTAATTTATAACATTTGTTTATTCTTCCAAGAATTATTCCTACAACTTTATTTTTATAAATTGCAACGTTTGAGAATGTTTGACGATAAAGAAGTTCATACATAAAAATTGAACTTATTTCATTTGCAACTTCTTCATTTTCTCCATAGTCTTTTTTTATCCATGTATCATAAAGTAAGTTTTTTATCTGGGGTAAATCTTCATCTTTTAGATTTCTGATTGTAATTTCTTTTTGTTCCATATATCCTCCTGTTAGCATTATAGCATAAAAAAATATTATAAAAAAGATATCTCAAGGCTTTACAAAAATAGTCAATAATATATACTTTTATTAGATATGTATTAGGAGTAATAAATGATTAATGAAAAATTTTATGAGCTTGAAAAAGAAAAACAAGATAAAATAATAAATGCTGCTATTGAAGTATTTGCAAAAAATGATTATAAAAATGCCGTTACGGAAGAAATTGTTTATAAAGCAGGAATATCAAAAGGTTTGCTTTTTTATTATTTTAAAAATAAAAAAACTTTGTATTTATTTTTAATAGATAATATAATAAAAATAATTGAAAAAAGAATTAAAAAAGATAAAATAACTCAAATAAAAGATTTTTTTGAATTAATGAATTATGCCGCAAAAATAAAGTTAGATTTAGTAAAAGAAAATCCATATATATTCGATTTTTGCATTAGAAGTTATTATTGCAGTGATAAAAATATCATCAGTGAAATAAAAAAACTTATTGTTGAACAATTTAATGAATCATATGATAAATATTTTTATAATATAGATGTATCAAAATTTAAAGATAAAAATGATTTATTTATGATATATAAAATTTTTATTTGGATTATGGATGGATATTTGCATGAAAAATTAATGAGGGATGAAGAAATTAAATCTTCTGATATCATTTTAGAATTTGATGAAATTATGGAATTATTAAAAAAGTATTTTTATAAATAAATTTAATTATGGAGAGTGAAATGAATATTATCGAAGTAAATAACATTACTAAAGATTATGGAGACAATAAAGGCGTTTTTGATTTAAGTTTTAAAGTTCAAAAAGGTGAAATAATGGGATTTTTAGGCCCAAACGGAGCAGGAAAAACGACAACAATAAGAACATTACTTGGATTTATTAAACCGGATAAAGGTTGTGTAGAAGTTAATGGGTTAGATCCTTTTTTTAATAGTAAAATAATTAATACCAATTTAGGATATTTACCTGGAGAAAATACTTTAATGGATGATATGAAAGGCGATGAGTTTATTAATTTTATTGCAAAAATGAAAGGTGTAGAAGATTTTGCAAGAATTAATCAGCTTAAGGAAATGTTTGAATTAAATGCTTCAGGGCGTATTAAAAAAATGTCAAAAGGTATGAAACAAAAAATTGCAATTATATGTGCCTTTATGAATTATTCTGATATTTTAATTTTAGATGAACCTACAAGCGGATTAGATCCATTAATGCAAAATAAGTTTATCGAGTTAATTTTAGAAGAAAAAAAACGAGGAGCAACAATTTTAATGTCTTCCCATATATTTGAAGAAATTGAAAAAACCTGTGATAGAAGCGTTATCATAAAAGAAGGAAGACTTGTATTAAATGAAAAAATAAGTTCTTTAACTAAACAAAAAAGCAAACATTTTATTATTAAATTTGCAGATGAAAAAGAAGCTATGAGATTTACTGCATTATTTAAGAATATTCACCATAAAGGAGATACTGTTAAAATTAACGTAAAACAAAATTTAGATAAACTAATAAAATTATTATCTAAGTTTAACGTCATTGATATGGATATAAAACCTTTAAGTCTTGAAGAATTATTTATGCATTATTATGAAGGAGAAAAAAATGATTAATTTAGTACTTTTAAAGAAAGAAATAAAATCTAATTATAAAATATTATTTATATTTATGGCTATTTTGACTCTATATTCTTCGATGATAGTAAGTATGTTTGATCCAAAACTTGGGGAAAGTTTAAAAATGATGTCAGAAAGTATGTCAGGTATTTTTTCTGCTTTTAATATGTCTAATCCAGGTACATCATTAATTGAATTTATTTGTAATTATCTATATGGGTTCTTGTTTATTGCTTTCCCTCTTGTTTTTATAGGAATATTAACCAATAGGCTTATTGTAAAATATACCGATAAAGGATCTTTATCTTATATTTTATCTACACCAAACAGTAGATTTAAGATAATTTTTTCTTGGTTATTTGTTATGATTTTTATGTTACTTATTTTGGTTATATACATATCTTCATTAATTATTATTTTAAGTCAAGTTATGTTTAATGGAGAACTTGATATATCTAAATTCCTCTTGATTAATTGTGGTGTATTTGGACTTTGGATATTTATTTTAGGCATATGCTTCTTAACAAGTTGTATATTTAATGATTCCAGATATGCTTTATCTGTTGGAATAGGGTTAAATGTTTTGTTTTTATTAATACAAATGATTTCCGGTGTTGGAGAAAAATTCTCATATTTAAAATACCTTACTCCACTTACTCTATTTGATACAGCAAAGATTATAGAAGGTGATATTTTAGGAGTTTTATTTGCCATAATACTTTATGTTATCGGTATATTATTATTTTGTATAGGTATAAAAGTATTCTGCAAAAAAGATCTATCAATATAAAACAGCTTTTAGCTGTTTTTTTTATAAATTATTTGCATTTTAATATTAGATATAGTAGAATATCTGAAATAATTTAGAATGAATATAATCTATAATGGGATTATTATGAAGTTTAAAAGAATATTAACTTTTTTAATGATATTATTTGTAAGTGTATCTTTATTTGTTCCAAACATTAAAGCGGCAAATAAAGAAATGGGGAATCTAGTCTTTATTGTTAAATTTAAAGATGATACGAAAGAAACATATAATGAAGATTATACATATAATGCAAAATATTCGAGATTTACTTATTTTGAAAACCAAGTTAATGATAACTCAGATAGCTATATACCAAATTCATTTGAAAAATATATAAATATCTTATCAAATGGACAATTAAATGTAAGATCTTATTTCCCTCAAAAAAATGAAGATAACAGAACAATAAAATATATTACTCTTGATAAAAATAAATCAAACTATAATAGTTCGCAGTCTTTATTAAATGATTGTCTATCAAAAATGGAAGAATTTGAAAATAATATTAATGCAAGTGAAGTAGATAAAAACAATGATGGTTATATTGATAATTTGACTATTATGGTACAAATCGATAAAGTAGATGCACCTAAAGACAATTCAGATGTGATTTGACCTCATAAGGCAGATAACAATAATTATAATTTTACAATAGCAGGTAAGAGTATATTAAATTACAATGTTTTGAATACTCAAGCAAGTAATCTTATTCCAACAATGGTACATGAATTTTTACATTCTCTTGGTGTACTTGATTTGTATAGTAAAGACAGCACTAAAACTCCTGTAGGTCCTTATGATGTAATGTCTAAAGTAGGCAGTGCTCCGTCTTATCCATTGGCACAAACAAGAAAAATGTTAGGTTTTGATACAATAAAAGATATTTCTGGAAGCGGAACAAAAAGTGTTACACTTTATGCTCCATATTCAAATAAAGGAGATAATGCCGTTATGGTTAAGACTCCTCTAAAGGATAGTGAATATTTTGTTTTTGAATATAGAAAGAAAACAAATTTAAATGATTCAAATAATGTAGACAGTCAAATACCTTATTTTGGACTTGTTTGTTATAGAGTAAACGATGCGTTAAGTGATAGTGATAAAAGTAATTTTAACAATAAAAATTATATTTATGTATTTAGATCTAATGATACAGGTATAAATGATTTTGTTGGAGATATAAATAATGCTGTATTATCACTGAGTGACGGAAAAAGAAGTGAGATAGGTAGCAGTGATGAAAATGCAACTATAAAAGATAATGCACTTGTTTATACAAATGATGTTAACAGTAGAATTCACGTTAAGGTTACATCACAGGGCGATGATTATATTACATTTGATATAACAATTCCTGATTATTCAAGTGAAAATGTATGGTCGGATTTGACTGATATATCTTTAAATACAAATTATTTTGCAGATAGCGATAATGCAAAATCAATTGGACAAATAGGTAATACTTTATATTTTTTAAATAAAAATAAAGTATATCAATATAAAGATGGTATATATTCATCATTGGGTATAGTTGACAGTAATGTAAACAATGGTAATCTTGTTATTTTAAATAATGAAGTTTATGTTTTTTATGCTGATTATTCATCCAAAAAAGAGAGTATTGTATTAAAAAAATATAAAAATGGTAATTGGATAGAAAAAAGCAGAATAAGTACAAATGGAAGTTATGCAAATGTTCCATATTCCATAAATTTAAACGGAGAATTATACTGTTTATACGACTTGGATAATACTAATGTTACTGTTATGAAATGGAATGGAAGTGAGTTTTTAACAGTTGGTAAAATAACTGATTGTAAATATTTAATGGCACCAAGTATGGCAGTGTATAAAAATGAACTTTACGTAATGTTATCTGATGTTCAAAATAAAAATGAAGGAGGAATTATTTATAAACAAACAAATAATGGATTTGAAAAAGTTTATAATGTGAATTCTTATGCAAATCATTTTCAGAAGCTTGTTGTTTCAGAAGATAATATATATGCATGTACTTATAATACATCATTAAATAAAACGAATATTGTTGTAAGCTCAGATGGCAAATCATGGAGTACTGATAAAGTAGCAACTTTTGAAGAAAAGGTAAATAGTATTTCATTTGATATAAAAGATGGTGATTTATATTTAGGTGTTGTTGATTCAAATGGTGTTACTAAAATGTATAGTTATAAAGATTCTTCATGGAATAAAGTCGGCAGAAATATTTATTCAAATGCAAGTTCTATGTCTTTTATACTAGGAAGTGATAAGATATATGCTTATTTGGGCGATAGTATAAAATATAAAACGATAGTTAAATATAACGAGTATTTGAATAAAGATGATAATACAAATACTGGAAATGGAGAAGGTGGTTCTTCAGAAGGCGGAAATACAACGGTTGATCCACCAAAAGATGATACGACTGTTGAAAAGCCAAAAGTAGTTTTATCAGAAGTAAAAGCAAAAGGCGTAAGTTATAACTATAACGCAATTAAACTTACATGGAATAAAGTAAATAATGCTGAAGGATATTATATTTATAGATATGATGCAAAAAGTAAAAATTATAAACTTATAAAGACAGTAAGCAGTAAATATAATTATTATATAAATTCTTCTCTAACATGTAACAGATATTATTATTACAGAGTTGTTGCATATAATAATTCCAATGGACTTGTAAAGAGTAAATATAATACAGTAAAAGTTAAGCCTGTTTTAAAAAGTACGAGTATTAAAGTTTCTGCAGGTAAGAAGAAAGCATACATAAAATGGAATAAAGTTCCAGGTGCAAGCGGATATCAAATATATACAAAAAATAGTAAAGGTAAATATGTTCTTACAAAAACAACAAAAAGTACAAGTTATACAAAAACAAAATTAACATCTAAAAAAACATATTATTATAAAGTTAGAGCATATAAAATTGTAGGAGGAAAGAAAGTTTATTCTTCATTCTCTTCTGTAAAAAAAGTAAAGGTTAAGTAACCTTTACTTTTTTTTATAAACAATATAAAAAGGGTTTATTATTTTGTATTATAGTTGTATAATAGGTTACAAAATTTTACAAATATTTTATAAATTTTTTCATTAGTATTTTCATTTTATTTACATAGGGGTTTTAATATGGTATTTAGCAGAAAAAAGATCGACACAAAGGATTTTTTATTTTCAAATAAAGCATTAATGATTTTAATTGTTCCGCTTATTGTAGAACAGTTTTTGGCTATTTTAGTAGGTATGGCGGATTCTATTATGATAGCAAGCGTAGGTGAAGCGGCTGTATCCGGAGTATCTTTAGTTGATAGTGTAATGCTTCTTTTAATAAATATTTTTGCTGCTCTTGCAACGGGAGGAGCTGTTGTTTGCGGACAGTATTTGGGTAAAAGAGATAGAGAAAATGCATGTGAATCATCAACACAGCTCGTATGGTTTATAACTATATTGGCTGTATTTATTATGATTTTTATGTATATATTGAAACAGTTTATTTTAACTAAAGTATTTGGCAGTATTGATGCAGAAGTTATGGGACATGCAAATACATATTTGCTTATCGTAAGTGCTTCAATTCCTTTTATTGCATTATATAATGCTGGAGCAGCTATATTTCGTTCAATGGGTAATTCCAAAGTTTCTATGAAAGTTTCTATATTAATGAATTTAATTAATGTATGCGGTAATGCTATATTGATTTATATTTTTCATTTTGGAACTGCCGGCGTTGCAATACCAACATTAGTTTCAAGAATTGTTGCAGCTGTGGTTATTGTTATTCTTCTTTTAAATAAAAATAATACTTTATATATAAAAAGAAGTTTTAAATATAAACCAAGATTTGATATGATAAAAAGTATTTTATACATAGGTGTTCCAAATGGACTTGAAAACAGTATGTTTCAACTTGGTAAAATAATAGTTTTAAGTTTAGTATCTACATTTGGTACTTATGCAATAGCAGCAAATGCTGTTGCAAATGTAGTTGCTTCATTCCAAATTTTATCAGGAATGGCTGTTTCTCTTGCTATTACTACCGTTATTTCAAGGTGTGTTGGCGCAGGCGAATATAAACAGGCAAGATATTATACAAGAAAATTATTAAAGATAACTTATGTTTGTGTAGCTATATTGGTATTATTTATATTTTTAATTTTACCTTTGATACTTAAAGCATATAATTTATCTGATATAACTGTATTGGAAGCAAGCAAAATTTTAATTTTACATGGATGTTGTGCGATTATAATTTGGCCTACTGCTTTTAATATCCCATCTGCATTAAGAGCTGCTGGTGATGTAAAATATTGTATGATTGTTTCTATTGTATCAATGTGGGTATGCAGAATTATATTTAGTTATATTTTGGGTAAGTATATGGGATTTGGTGTTTTTGGTGTATGGATTGCAATGATACTTGATTGGGTAGTAAGATCTATTTTCTTTATAATAAGATATAGAGGTTCAAAATGGGAAAATAAACAAGTCGTATAAAACTCCGTAAAGGAGTTTTTTTATTGAAGAATTTTTATATTTATAATACAATATTTTTATAGATATAAAATGAGGTGTATTGATATGTTAGATATTATGTA
Source organism: Anaerofustis sp. LCP19S3_F7 (assembly GCF_052119445.1). Lineage (NCBI taxonomy): Bacteria > Bacillati > Bacillota > Clostridia > Eubacteriales > Eubacteriaceae > Anaerofustis > Anaerofustis sp. LCP19S3_F7. The sequence continues at coordinate 172,705 of NZ_JBQKFF010000002.1, forward strand.
TATGTTTTTTATTGCATTCTATTGTTTTATTTTCACAGTTGTGCCTTCATTAATTATTGTATATCTTTTTATTTCAACAAGAAATATGGATATGTTCATAAATACGTATACTGAAATTGTAAAAAAATGTGATGATTTACTTGTTTTTAATTTTAAAAAAGAAAATTCTTTTGTAAAACATAAATCATATAGAAAATTAGCTGCAAGATTAGTAAAAAAGAATATACCTAAAAAAGCTACATATGATGTATTAAAACCATTTAATATTATTCCTTCTTTAACGAATATACAGGTATGTAATTTCGATAATGATAGAGAAAAATATATATTTAATTCCATGCTTTGGTATTATTCTGTAATGAGAGAGCAACCTATATTTAATAGATTTAATATAAATTATTATAATTTAGATATGCCAAGGAAGGCATATGTTGATAGAAGAATAGAAATAATAGGTTATATTTTATTAAGGTAACTTATTAAAAGTCATAAAATGTATGATTACAAGGAAATAAAAGATATTATTTTAAATTATTATGATAATATATTTACTTGTTCAGAAAATATAAATGAAATAATAAACAAAATAAAAAATGAAATAAAGAATATACCTGTATACTTAATTGAAAATATGGAAGAAGAAATCAAAACAGATGAAGATATGTTTTTTGAATTATATTCAAAAGATAATATGTCTAAAAGACAAAAACAAGGTAAAAAAGGTTTACTATATCCAAAATTATAAAAATAAATTTATTTGATGTTTATAGATATCCTTTTATGGTATAAAATATGAGTAGGAGGATAAGATGAATCTTTATCAGGTAATAAAAGATATTAAAGGCTTTATACAAAAATTAAGTGATGATCTTATTTATACTTTCGCTGCGCAGACAGCCTTTTTTATGATGTTTTCTTTTGTTCCTTTGATAATGATTATTGTTTTACTGGTTCAGTATTTGCCTTTTTCTCAAGCGGAACTTATAAGTATATCGGTGCATATATTTCCGCAGGCTTTATCAAGTTTTATAACGAGTTTATTTAAAGGTCTTTATATAAATTATTCCGGAACGGTTTTATTTATTACCTTTATAACTCTTATTTGGTCTGCATCAAAAGGGATTTATGCAATATCAAAAGGGCTTAATATGATATATAAAACTGATGATGATAGAAATTATATTCATATAAGAGGTGTATCTTTAATTTATACTATATGTTTTGGTTTGATAATTTTATCAATTATTATTTTATTGATATTTGGAATAAATATAGTTAAATTTCTTGAAAGCAAATTATTTTTTATAAGTTCAATTCATATAAATTATAGTTATTTTGGTGGACTTTTACTATTAAGTATTATATTTTTAATAATGTTTTGCTTTTTACCAAAGAGAAAATTTAAAATAAGAGAAGAAATTCCGGGAGCTATATTTTCTGCTGCGGGATGGATTGTTTTTTCAGTATTATATTCTTTGTATATAACAAGGGTAGGAGTTAATTCTCTTATATATGGTTCTCTTAGTGCTGTTATTTTATTTATGCTATGGTTGTATTTTTGTATGTATATTATCTTTCTTGGTGGTGAAATAAATGTTATACTTCAAAAATATAATGTAAAAAAAATATTAAAACAATGGTTTACTAAACCAAGAAGAAAAAGAACTTTTAAAGATTATGTTAAATTAATATTAAATAAATAAAAGACCTATATTATAGGTCTTTTATTACTTTATTTAACTCTTTAGCCAATAGTTTTGCAGAATATTCATTGAAATGAACTCCATCTATTGTTAAATTTTTTCCATTTTTAAATTCATTGTATTGTATATCAAAAATATTTATAAATAAAAAATTATATTTTTTACATAATGCACTTATAATTTTATTTCTGCCAATTATAGATTTAGTATCAAAATTATAAAATTCTACAAATGGAAGTGAAATAAATATAACTTTTTTGTTATTTTCTTTTAGTAATTTAACTATTTTTTCGTATATTGATGCAAATTGTTGTTCATTACTAAAAGAAAATAAAACATCATTTATTCCTATAAAAATTATGTAGTATTCATATATATTTTCTTTTTGTAAGAAATTTTTTAATCTTAAATACATTCCTTCTGTTGTATCACCATCAATACCTTTATTGATTGTTTTGTGATTTCTATCTAAATAACTTCTATATGAATAACCTATTTCACCATTTGTTAAACTGTCTCCAAAACAAATTATATCCATATTATTTTTCTCCAAAACGAAATTTTTAATATAAATGATATTATAGATGTTTTTTTATATAAATAGTATAATATAAACAAGATTGGAAAGTAAAGGGAAAGCAGTATGGAATTTTATAATAAAAAGAGAGAAAATCATGGAAAACTTTCGATTATATTTAAAGAAACACCTGAAACTTTTGGTTTTAGAGGGGATTTGTATTTTTGGAATTATTTAAAAGATAAATTTGCAGATTATGAATTTCCATTTGAATATAATATGTTGGAAGAAATAATCAGAGAAGAACACTTTAGATTAACTGGTATAAACTTAACTGAGAAAAGTATGGGTATCTGCGAGGCATTTTCTTTTGGAGGAATGAGTTCAGGATGTATATGTGGACATTTTTGGGTGAAAACAGTATTTCCTTTATTAAAAGAAAGAATAAAAAAAATTTAATAAAAAAATGGAGCTATTAGTCGGACTCGAACCGACGACCTACTCATTACGAATGAGTTACTCTACCAGCTGAGTTATAATAGCCCATTTACAATATTATATTTTAATTAAATTATTATTAAGTGTCAAGGGATTTGTTTACTAATAAAAATAATTTAGTATAATATAACTAGAGGTGAATAGATCATGTTTAGCTTTATAAAAAAGAAGAAAAAAGGTATATGTTTTAGTGGTGGAGGAGTAAAAGGTTTTGCTCATATAGGTGTAATTAAAGCATTGGAAGAAAATGGAATAAAGTTTGATATGGCAAGTGGAAATAGTGCCGGAAGTATAGTAGGAGCTTTATATTCTCTTGGAATAAGTGCCGACGAAATGCTTGATTATTCTTTAAGTATGGAAGTAAGGGATATAATTAATTATAAAAGTATTAGAAGCAAGTTGAGTTTTGCATCTCCAAAAGAGTTTTTAAATTCATTTAAGGGTATAAATTTTTCTCCTGCCATTGATTCTGAAAATATAGAGAAATTTTTTATGGGTATTGCCGGAGATAAATTATTTAATGAAACAAAAATTCCTTTTTATGCTGTAAGTGTTGATTTGAAAAGCGGAAAACTTATTGTTATGGATAAAGGAAGACTAGCAACAGCTGTAAGGGCAAGTAGTGCAATTCCAGGAGTTTTTACTCCAGTAATTACAAATGAATATCATTTGGTTGATGGTCTTGTATTAGATAACATGCCAGCTGATATTTTGAAAGATAAAGGTGCAGATAAAGTTTTGAGCATCAATTTAAAGGCTTATTCAAAAATAGGGACAGACAGTACAAAATATTTTGATATAATTTTTTCAACTATTGATATTATGGCAGATAGAAGTCTTATCCCAGGTATTCAAGCGTCTGATTTGATTTTAAATCCTTATTTGGAAGATACAAAATTAAAAATGGATGAAAATTATATAAAACAAGTTTATGAACTTGGATATAAGGAAGCAAACGCACATATGAATGAAATAGTAAAAATGTTTAAATAAAAAAGACTGCTTGGCAGTCTTTTTTAAATATTAATTAAACTTTTTGCTAAATCATAATCAATTATTAATACATCGGCAAGTCCACCTTTAACGGCGGCCTTAACACTATATTTTTTATGTTCTCCGCTTACAATAATAATTTTTGTTGGAATATTTTTAAAATCTTCATAAGATATTCCTATTGTTCTGTTTTTTAGAGATGTATTGCATTCTTCACCTTGTTCGTTTATAAGGCGAAGACCAACATCAGCATAAACTTTTTGTTCTTTTAATTCTTCAAGTTGTTTTTGTGAAAAATAATTTTCATTACATAAATACGATGTCATGTCAGGGTAAAAAGAACCTACCCCAGATACAACAATATTTACATTTTTAAATTTCTCAAATACTTCACGATTATTCATTCTATTTATAAGCATTTTGGCTTCGTATTCTGTGTTAGCGTGTCCCGGTGCTTTTATTGTGTAGTTTTTACCTCCAAAAGACATTGCCATTCTTTCTGTTAGGGTATCGACATTGAAATCTCTATGTATTTTATCTAAACTTCCGTGTAATGTAACAAACTGAGTATCAGTTTTTTTACATGGATTAAAAGAATTTATCATATGATACATTGTTCTTCCAAATGTTATACCTAAAATATCATTATCTTTTATAATTCTTTGAATGTATTGAGCCCCTTCAAATGCAACAAGTTTTTTTATGTCATCTTTTTCGGGAGTAAATCTTTTTTCCATCCATCTTGCAATAATTACATCTTTTAAATTAAACTTTTCTTTTATAATTTCTTCCAAATCAGCAACTTCCAATACCTTTTCGTCCACAACAAAAGATACCATTTTTTCCTTTTTTGCGTTATTTAAAAGTCGGGATACTGTGGAAATTGATATGTTCAGTTTTTTTGATATTTTACTTTGTGAAAGTCCTTTTTCATAATATAAAAATGTAGTCTTCATCATTAGAGATGTAGATTGTCTGTAAATTTGTGGATCCATATATTCTCCTTATTTTATGTTCTAATATAATTATAAATATTAAATAAGATAATTCAAGAATGATAAACAGAAAATGATTATTGTTAGTGCAAAAAATTTCATTCTAACGCAAAAATTTTCTGTATTGAAAGATTTAAAAACCAATAATATACTATAGACATAGAAAGATTTAGGAGGATAAAAATTATGTCAAAAGTAAAAATGACTTACGATCCAACAATGTTCGAATTATCAGATAACATCGATAGAGATAACTTTATTATCGCTACATATGCTTATCAAGGAAAAACTACAACAAACGCATTAAAACAATCCTTTGCTTTAGCAGTGGAACAATCAACAGGAACATGGTTACCTGTACCTGAAGAAACACCTGAGGTAAGAAGAAAACATGTTGCCAGAGTATGTGGTATTTATGAAGTTCCCAATCATGCTTGGTGCATTCCTGATGATGTTAAAGAAAGAGCATGGATTATTCAAATAGGTTTCCCAATTGCAAACTTCTCAGTTCAATTTGCAATGTTACTTACAGCTGCCGTTGGTAATATCTCAGGTGGCGGTAAACTTAAACTTTTAGATTTATCATTCCCAAAATGCTGGTTAGAATCATTTGAAGGACCAAAATATGGGGTAGAAGGCGTTAGAGAATTACTTGGAGTAAAAGAAAGACCACTTGTAAATAATATGATTAAACCTTGCTGTGGACTTACTCCTGAAACAACAGCAAAAATCGCTTATGAAGTTGCTCTTGGCGGTGTTGACTTAATCAAAGATGATGAACTTATTGCAAATGCAGGCTACTCAAAGATCGAAGACAGAGTTAGTGCTGTAATGGATGCTCTAAAGAGAGCTGATGATGAAAAAGGTGAAAAAACAATCTATACATTTAATATTACAGATACACCTGATCAAGCTAAGAGAAATGCTGAAAAAGCAATTAAAGCAGGTGCTAACGGATTAATGCTTAACTGCTGGACTTTAGGACTTGATGCTTGTAGAGAAATCATTAAAGAATTTGATGTTCCATTCTTATTCCATCCTGACTTAACAGGTTCATTATATGTATCTCATGATTATGGTTTATCAGCTGAATTAATTCAAGCTAAACTTCCAAGACTTGCTGGTTTTGATATGGGTATCGTACTTAGTCCTTATGGAAAATTCCCAATGATCGAAGATAAATTCCAACAAATTTGTATGACTCATTTGGCACCACTTCATAACATTAAACGTTCATTCCCAATGCCTGGTGGTGGAACAACTCAAGGTCACATTGAAGAAGTTATGACAAAATTTGGTACAGATGTAGTAATTGCAGCTGGTGGAGCTGTTATCGGACATCCAGACGGATCAGTTGCCGGTGGTAAAGCATTCAGACAAGGTATTGATATCGTAATGAATGGTGGTCACTTAGATGATGAAGAAACTGTAAAACAATATCCAGAACTTAAGAAAGCTCTTGATGCATTTGGTTTATATGTTGAAGAAAAACATGGTATCTTTGACTTAAAGGGTTAATATAAATATTTATATAAAATATTCATTATAAAATAAATAAACAAAACATGAGGATTTTATCCTCGTGTTTTTATGTATTAAATATTTTATTTAATAATGTTTGTACTAAATTAAATATAATGAATTAAAAAAGACATCACCTTGGATGTCTTTTTATATAAAGTTGTTTTAATTTTTATGGGTAGGGTATAAAGTATAAGGTTAAAATATTATTTACAAATTTTTTTCTTAACTTATTCTATTAAGTTTTTTATTCGCCAAATCTATTTTTAGCATCTTCTAAAATTGTTCCTGCTGTTCTAACACCAAGACCAAATCTATTACATCCAGCTTCAATCATTTTTATTACTGTATCTAAATCTTTTACTCCGCCTGCAGCTTTGATTAATGCATCATCACCGATTGTTTCTTTAATGATTTTTATTGTATCAACTGTTGTTGGTTTTGGTCCCCAGCCAGTTCCTGTTTTAACATATGTAACTCCGGCTTTTACGGCAAGTTCACTTGCTTTTCTGATTTCATCATCTGTTAAGTAACAAATTTCGATGATTGCTTTTACAGGTACACCGTCAGCAGCATCAACAACAGCTTTAATATCATCAACAAAGTAATCATATTTACCTGATTTTAAAGCACTTACGTTACTTACCATGTCTAATTCTTGACATCCCATTTTAATATTTTCTTTTGCTTCTATTATTTTATTTGTAGTTGTTGCAGCACCGCTTGGGAAACTTACAACCCCTGTTGTAACAATATCAGGGTAATCTTTTAATTTATCAACCGTGTACTTTGTAACCCATGGCATTGGAGAAGCGCATATACAATTGTATTTTATAACAGTATCGATCATTTCATCAACTTCATCCATTACTATATCTGTTCTAACTGTACTAACATCCACCATTCTGTTAATATTTGTGAAATCAAAATCTTTTTTCATTTTAAACCTCCGAGAAATAAACATCATTATCTTTTGTAATTTTATAATAACAGGTAATTACCTTTTTGTAAAGTATTTTTTTATTTTTTTGTATAAAATATATTCATTGTCATTTTTTATGATATAATGTCATTTATATAAGGAGGAGAGTATGATAAGTTTAATTCTTGGAATTGGATTTTCATTTGAAGCAGCAGGTATATTCATTTCAATAATTTTTGCTTTGAAAAATATAATATTTAATGATACACATCCTATTTTATTGTTTATTTTAATTTTTTATGCTCTCATATGTTTTTTTGTCGGTCAATTATTTTTTTATTTGGCAAGAAAGAAATATGATGTTGAAAGTATTATGGAAATTCCTATTTTAAATATTAATGTTAAAGAAGATAAAAAATTAGAACATATAATTGAAGGCAGAGATATAGCCGAAATAAAAGACGGGAAAATAACATTTATAGAAAAAGATGAAAATGAAGAATAAAAAAGAAGTACTTTTGTACTTCTTTTTTATTTTTCAATATTGCATATTATAATTCTATTTTGATATTTTTCTATTGCTTTTATTATATCTTCAAAAGATAAAAAAATACTTGCAGAATTTTCCATTGGATGAATACCTACAATTTCGTTTTTTAAGTCTTTGCTAAAAACAGATATTACTTTATTTTCTTTGTCATTTATAACAGCAAGAGGCGTAACACTTCCTTTAGATACGTTAAGAATTTCTTCTACATCATTACCCATTGCAAAACTAAGTCTTCTGCTTCCTATTTCCTTTCTTAATTTTTTTAAGTCAGCTTTTTGATTTGGAGGAAGTGTAACTAAATAATAATTAAGCTTTTTATCATCTCTTAAGAAAAGATTTTTTGCAATTTTTTCTTTATTTGGGATTGAAAGTTCGTTTATTTCATCTATTGTATAAGCTCTTTTGTGTTCGTATTTTTCATATTTAATGTTTAACTTATCCAAATATTCGTATATTTCTTGTTTGTTCATTTTATATTCCTTATTATTTTTTTCTTATTTTACCATATTTATGATTAGATTTTAAGTTGTAATCAAAAATATAAAATGGTATAATCACTATGTAAGTCAAAAGAATAAATCTGATGATAAGCTTTATATAATATCTAAACCTAAAGTTTTTTTCTAAGGGTAAAGAAAATAAATATTTTTTTTATATGTTTTATTTTGTATTTAATCCCATGCTTTAGGTATGGGATTTTTTATTGGAGGTATTATTGAAAGATATAATAAATAAGTTGTATAATGACAAAATTTTATCAAGAGATGAATTTATATTTTTACTTGATAATATGAACGATGAAAACAGTAAATATCTTTTTGAACTTTCAAGAAAAAGAAGAGAAGAATATTATAAAAAAGACATATACATAAGAGGTCTTATAGAATTTACAAATTATTGTAAAAATGATTGTTATTATTGTGGAATAAGATGTTCAAATAAGAATGCAATGCGTTATAGGCTTTCAAAAGAAGATATTCTTCTTTGTGCAAAAGAGGGCTATAAATTAGGATTTAGGACATTTGTTTTGCAAGGTGGGGAAGACCCATATTTTACAGATGAAAGAATGGTTGATATTATTTCTACATTAAGAGAAAAATATAATGATTGCGCCATAACTTTATCAATTGGTGAAAAAAGTTATGAAAGTTATAAAAAGTATTTTGATGCAGGAGCAAACAGATATTTGTTAAGACATGAAACTGCAAATGAAGAACATTATATGAAACTACATCCAAGTGGATTGTTACTTGAAAACAGAAAAAAATGTTTGTTTGATTTAAAAGAAATAGGCTATCAAGTTGGAAGCGGAATTATGGTTGGTTCTCCATACCAAACCAGTGAAAATTTAGCAGATGATTTGTTATTTTTAAAAGATCTTAATCCTCATATGGTTGGAATAGGTCCTTTTATTGCTCATAAAGATACACCGTTTAAAGATAAGAATAACGGAAGTTTTAAAATGACTTTATATTTACTTGGGATAATAAGGCTTATGCTGCCTTATGTTCTGCTTCCTGCTACCACAGCTCTTGCAACAATAGATAAACAAGGAAGAGAAAAAGGAATTTTAGCGGGAGCAAATGTTGTAATGCCGAATTTATCTCCAAAAGAAGTTAGAAATAAATATATGCTTTATGATGGTAAGGCAAATACAGGTGATGAAGCTGCGGAAAGTTTGGAACATTTAAGAAAAAGCATGAAAAAAATAGGATACACAGTTGTAGTCGACAGAGGAGACAGTATCTTATTAGATAATTAATTTTAGTTATTAAAATAAATAATTTATGTAGTTAAATTATTATTGATATAAAACATTTTATGAAAAGGAGAAATGTTATGGGTATAAAATATGATGTTATGTCACCAAAAGCAGAAGAATTCATAAATGATAATGAAATTATGGAAACTTTAAAATATGCTGATGAAAATAAACATAACGAAAAGTTAATCGATGAAATTTTAGAAAAAGCAAGAAAGAAAAAAGGACTTAGTCATAGAGAAGCTACTGTTTTACTTGATTGCGATATTGAAGAAAAAAATGAAGAAATATTTAAACTTGCAAAGGAAATAAAAGAAGAATTTTATGGTAACAGAATTGTTACTTTTGCACCTTTATATTTATCCAATTATTGTGTAAATGGCTGTACATATTGTCCTTATCATTATAAGAATAAACATATATGCAGAAAAAAACTAACACAAGAAGAAATAAAAAGAGAGGTTATAGCTCTTCAAGATTTAGGACATAAAAGACTTGCCATAGAATCAGGAGAAGATCCTGTAAATAATCCTATCGAATACATACTTGAAAGCATAAAAACAATATATTCAATAAAACACAAAAACGGTTCAATAAGAAGAGTTAACGTAAATATTGCTGCAACAACTGTTGAAAACTACAGAAAATTAAAAGAAGCCGGAATAGGAACATATATATTGTTCCAAGAAACATATAACAAAGAAGCATATGAACAACTTCATCCTACAGGTCCAAAGCATAATTATGCTTATCATACGGAAGCAATGGATAGGGCCATGGATGGAGGAATTGATGATGTAGGTATTGGTGTTTTATTCGGACTTAACTTATACAGATATGATTTTGCGGGTATACTTATGCATGCAGAACATCTTGAAGCATATAAAGGGGTAGGACCTCATACTATTTCTGTTCCAAGACTTAGAAGAGCAGATGATATTGACCCTGATGATTTTGATAATGGAATTGATGATGATGTATTTGCTAAAATTGTAGCTTGTCTTAGAATTGCTGTTCCTTATACAGGAATGATTATTTCAACAAGAGAAAGTAAAGAATGTAGAGAAAAAGTATTGAATCTTGGTATTTCTCAAATAAGTGGTGGAAGTAAAACAAGTGTAGGCGGATATGCAAATGATGAACCTGAAGAAGAAAATTCAGCACAATTTGAACTTAGTGATAATAGACCTCTTGATGAAGTTGTAGATTGGCTTATAGGAATGGATTATATCCCAAGTTTCTGTACTGCTTGTTACAGGGAAGGAAGAACAGGGGATAGATTTATGCAGCTTGTAAAAAGTAAACAAATTGCAAATTGCTGTCAACCTAATGCAATTATGACACTTGCTGAATATTTAGAAGATTATGCAAGTGAAAAGACAAGAGAAGATGGTTATAAATTGATTGAAAAAGAAATTAAAAAAATTCCAAGTGACAAAATGAGAGAAATTGTTGAGAGAAACTTGGAAAATATTAAAAAAGGACAAAGAGACTTTAGAGTATAGGAGAGAAAATGGGACTTAACGGAACTCCAAATGCAAATAGAATTCATATAGGCATATTTGGAAGAAGAAATGCAGGTAAATCCAGCATAATAAATGCAATAACAGGACAAGAGCTTGCAATAGTTTCTGATGTTAAAGGAACAACAACTGATCCTGTCAGTAAATCAATGGAGATGCTACCATTAGGTCCGGTAACAATAATTGATACACCTGGACTTGACGATGAAGGAATGCTAGGAAAGAAGCGTATTGAAAAGGCATATCAAGTGCTAAATAAAACAGATATAGCACTTCTTATTGTAGATAGTTCTTTAGGGCTAAGCAGTGAAGATAAAGAAATTCTTTCTTTGATAAAAGATAAAAATATTCCATATTTGGTTGTAATGAATAAATCCGATTTGATTGAAACTAAGATAGAAGATGAAAATTATATTTATGTAAGCACTATAACCAAAGAAAATATTAATGAGTTAAAAGAACTTATAGGTAAAATAGCTCCTAAAGAGAATGAAAAAGTTATTGTGTCTGATTTAATCAATCCGTCAGATAAAGTTATTTTAGTTATTCCTATTGATAAAGCTGCACCAAAAGGAAGATTAATACTTCCTCAACAACAAACAATAAGAGATATTTTGGATAAAGGTGCTGTTGCTATAATGTGTAAAGAAGATGAGCTAAAAGATACTATTTCTTTAATGAAAGAAAAACCTAAGCTTGTTATCACAGATTCACAAGCATTTGAAAGAGTAAGTTTAGATACTCCTAAAGATATTCCTCTTACGTCTTTTTCTATATTATTTGCAAGATATAAAGGTGAAATTGATATATTACTTAGAGGAGTAAGAAAAGTAAAAGAGCTTAAAGACGGAGATATTATTTTAATAAGTGAAGGCTGTACTCATCATAGACAATGTGGAGATATCGGAAGTGAGAAGATACCTAAATTGTTAAAGAAATTTACAAATAAAGATTTAAACTTTGAATTTGCAAGCGGAACGGAATTCCCAAAAAATCTTGATAAGTATGCTCTTGTTGTTCACTGTGGTGGATGTATGTTAAATGAAAAAGAAATGAAACATAGAATTAGCTATACAAATAATCAAGGTTTGGAAATCGTAAATTATGGAATTCTTCTTGCATACTTAAATGGTATTTTACAAAGGTCGGTAGAACCTCTTTCAATAAAATTATAAAAAGGACTTTTAAGTCCTTTTTTGTTAACTGTTTTATACTATGTTAATAGAAATATTTATATTAATTTTATTGTTTGCATTAAATAAATATTAAAGTTATAATATAGAAAAATTTGGGTAATAAAAATATAGAAAGAAAGGTATATTATGTATCATTTACTTCCAAAAGAAGAAAGCAAAAATAGAATAGATAAATTTTTAAATATGATGGATGAAAATGGTAAATGGGATAATGTTATTATTATAAATAGAATCCATCAATATTACTTTACCGGTACAATGCAGGATGCTCTTTTAATTTTTAATAACAAAACAAGAAAGCCATATTTGTTTGTTAGAAGAGACTATGATAGAGCAAAAGCAGAAGCAACTATTGATGACGTATATAAAATTAGATCTTACAAGGATATTGTAAAATATATTGGTAACGAATTATCAGATGTATATATAGAAATGTCACAAATGACAATGCTTGTATTAAACAGAATAAAAAAATATTTAAATATGAATAATATTTTTGATGTGGATAGAATTCTTGATAAATTATTAAGCGTAAAAAGTGAATATGAACTTAATCTTATTAGAAAATGTGGACAGATTCATTCTAAAGCATTTAACGAAGTTGTTCCTAATATTTTAAAAGAAGGTTTGAAAGAAAAAGAATTTCAAGGAATATTATATAATGAAAAAATTAAACTTGGTTCACAAGGTGTTGTAAGATTTAAAGATCCTTATAATGAGGTTGCTTTGGGACAGTTTAGTTTTGGTAAAAATGCCCTTGCTAATACAAATCATGATGGGCCTGGAGGGATGCAAGGATTAAATGCTATTATTCCTATTGTAGGAGGAGATTATACCTTAAAAAAAGGAGATTTGGTTTTTGTAGATACTTCTCCTATGTTTGAAGGATATCAAACGGATAAAACACAAGTTTATAATTTTAAAGGTAAAGTAACAAATAAAGAAAGAGAATTTCATCATGAATGTATGGAAATTTTAAACAAGGTTTCTTCTCTTTTAAAGCCGGAAAATAAGCCAAGTGAAATTTATAATGAAATAATGAATAATATTTCAAATGAATTAAAACAAAATTTTATGGGGTATAAAGATAGAAAAGTTTCTTTCTTAGGACATGGTGTTGGAATGTTTTTAGATGGATATCCTGTTATAGCAAATGGATTTAATGAATCTTTAGAAGAAAATATGGTTTTGGCAGTTGAGCCAAAATGCGGCGTTGATAATAGAGGAATTGTCGGTGTTGAAGAAACTTTTATTGTCGGTAAAGAAGGCGGAGAATGCATTACGGGTGGCGCAAGAGATATTATAGATATAATTTAAAACACTTTTTTAAAAGTGTTTTTTATGTATATTAGGTCATTAAACTGTATGATATTTTATATATATTTTTTAAAATATATAGCATATTTTTAATATGATTTTACTAAAATAAAATTTAAAATTTATATATATTATATTGCTTAAAAAGTATTTGCAAAATTCAATAAATTTAGTAAAATTAAAATGACATACTTTAGGAGGATGGATTTAATGAATGTAGAAAAAAACATAAAAGATTTAATGGAATATGACAAAGAAGTAGGCGGAAGTATTTTTGAAGAATATCAAAGACAATGTAGAAATATAGAACTTATTGCTTCTGAAAATGTAGTTTCTCCTGCAGTTATGGCTGCAATGGGAACTGTTCTTACAAATAAGTATGCAGAGGGATATCCTGGTAAAAGATATTACGGAGGCTGCGAATGTGTAGATAAAACTGAAGAAATTGCAATAGAAAGAGTATGTAAGCTTTTTGGTGCAAAATATGCAAATGTTCAACCTCATTCAGGAGCTCAAGCTAATATGGCAGTTTATCAAGCTTTATGTAATGTTGGTGATACGGTTATGGGTATGAGTCTTGATAATGGTGGACATTTAACTCATGGTTCACCTGTTAATCAATCAGGTATTCTTTATAATATGGTTTCATATGGAGTAAATGATGAAACTCATATGATTGATTATGACGAAGTAAGGGACATTGCCAAAAAAGTAAAACCTAAAATGATTATTGCAGGTGCAAGTGCATACCCAAGAGAAATTAGATTTGATTTGTTTAGAGAAATAGCTGATGAAGTAGGAGCTTATTTATTTGTGGATATGGCTCATATTGCAGGACTTGTTGCAGGTGGATGTCACATGAATCCAGTAGAATATGCCCATGTAGTAACAACAACTACACATAAGACATTAAGAGGTCCAAGAGGCGGTGTTATTTTAACAAATGATGATGATCTTATTAAAAAACTAAATAAGGCAATTTTCCCAGGTACTCAAGGTGGTCCATTGATGCATGTAATAGCTTCAAAAGCTATTTGTTTTGGAGAAGCTTTGAAACCAGAATTTAAAGAATATGCAAAACAAGTAGTAAAAAATGCATCTGTTTTAGCTGATGAACTTATGAACAGAGGTATTGATTTGGTTTCTGGAGGAACAGATAATCATTTAATGCTTGCTGATTTAAGAAAGGTTAAAGTTACAGGTAAAGAACTTCAAAATAGACTTGACGATGTTTATATAACTGTTAATAAAAATACAATTCCTAATGATCCTGAAAGTCCTTTTGTTACAAGTGGTGTTAGAATAGGTACTCCTGCTGTTACATCAAGAGGATTTAAAGAAGATGAAATGAAGGAAATAGCAGATTTTATTTATTTAGCGGCTACTGATTTTGATAATAAGGCTGATTATATCAGAGAAGGAGTAAAGAATTTAACTGACAGATTTCCACTTTATTAAAATTTAAGGAGAGGGTAGAATGAAAAAAAAGGGGTTTATTGGTTTTAGCAATGACTGTTTCTTTAGCGTTATTTGCGGGTTGTAGTATAAATATAAATTTAGGGAATGATGCACAACATTCTAATTCAACAGATTCTGTTTCAAATTCTACAACAAATAATGAAGGAAGCTCTAATACGAAATCCAGTGTAAATTTAGATGAAATAAATAACACTATTTCTTCTTATGAAAAAGAAGTGGATGAATTGGAAGATATTGTAAATAACGCAAAAGCAGGTAGCAGCAGACAAAAAAATATTGATGAATATTCAAATATTTCTTCTAAAATAAAAAAAGTCGAAAATAAGATTGATATTTTGGATGATGATTTGGAAATGATGTATGAAAGTGGTTCATTAAGCCAAAGTGATTATCGAAATTTTGAAAAGAAACTTGATAGTATGGATAATAAGTTAGATAATTATGAAGATAAAATTGAACTTATTTTGGAGTAGACGATTAATTAAGAGAGGGAAACCTCTCTTTTTTTTGAATAAAAAAATCATTGTTGATAAAAATATTTAATGAGGTGAAACGATGTTAAAGAAAGTATTTTATTCAATTTTAATTTGTTTGTTTATTTGTTCATTGTCTGCCTGCTCATTATCTTTATCAAATAGCAATAACGATATGAATAATAGTAGGTCTTTAATAAAAAGTGATAACGACAAAGAAAGAATGGAAAATATAAATCAAATTGATATTTTAAAGAATGAAATAGAAAAACTAAAAAATAAATTGAATGTATCTGATAAAAATGAATATGCTAAATTAAAAGATGATGTAAAAGATTTAGAAGATAAGCTTGATTTAATCGACGATGATTTAGAAATTTTATATGATAAGGATGAAATAACAAGAGAAGAATATTCTAATAAAGAAAAACAAATTTCTTATATGGAAGATATTTTGGAAAATATAGAAAGTGAGATAGAAAAATATGTAGAAATTGATTAATTAAGTTATACTTTATAAATAAATGATTTTTTTATATAAATAAATTAATAATTTTAATAATATGCAGTGAATAATTTATGAAAGTTTTGTGTTTTTTATAATTACTCTTTTTTTCTACATGAAATATTGGTACAATATTGATGATTATGAAATTATTATAGAAAGAGAGTTTATTTATGAAGGAAAGACAAAACAAAAATAATATTTTTAAAATTTTCTCTGTTATATTTTTTGTAGTTGCAATTTTTGATGCAATTATGGGAATATATTCTTTTATTTCTACCGTATCATCATATACTTCTCAAGGATTTGAAATGGGCGAAATATTAAAATATTTATTCCCTGCACAATTCCTCCCATATGTAATTGAACCATTATGTACTATAGGCGGTATAGGTTTTGTTCTTTTGGGAGTATATAGAATTTTAGAAAATAATTCACAAACAGTTAAAATAGAAGAAACTGAGGAACAAAATTCAGAAGGAAATATTGTTTATGAATCAGTTGTTGAAGAAGAAACTGTTGAAGAAGCTGATACATCTGAAGAAAAAGAAGATAGCGAAGTTTCAGAAAATATAGAGGAACAAGAAGAATCTGTACAAGAACAAGAAGAGTCAAAAGAAGATATTGTAGAGAAAGAAGAAACTGTAGATGAAGTTATAGAAGAAAAAGAAGATGTGGTAAAAAATAATGAAGAATCAACTGAAGACACTGAGTCTACAGATGAAGAAGCTACCGAAGAAAAAGATGAAGAATCTAAAGAGGATAATTAATAAATAAAATAACAGAGCTTAAAAGAGGCGTAAGCCTCTTTTTTTATTACATATTGGGTATTTATAGGGGATTAACATTGCAAAAAGCATGAAAAAAATGTATAATAAAACAA
This sequence comes from Anaerofustis sp. LCP19S3_F7, assembly GCF_052119445.1. Classification (NCBI taxonomy): domain Bacteria; kingdom Bacillati; phylum Bacillota; class Clostridia; order Eubacteriales; family Eubacteriaceae; genus Anaerofustis; species Anaerofustis sp. LCP19S3_F7. The sequence continues at coordinate 189,542 of NZ_JBQKFF010000002.1, forward strand.
TTAATGGAATTGTTAAAATATTAAGAAAAATGTGTAAATAAAACATGGAGGAAGAAACATGGCTTTATATGAAAAAACCGTATATCAATTAAGAGATATGCTAGATAAAAAAGAAGTCAGTGTAAAAGAAGTTCTTGATAGTTATATAAAAAGAATAGAAGATACTGATGATAAATTAAATTCTTTTTTAACAAAAACTTTTGAGGTTGCAAAAAAAGATGCAGAAAAAAGCGAAGAAAGAATTTTAAAGGGAGAACCTTTAAGTTTTCTTGATGGGATACCTTATGCCCTTAAAGATAATATGTGTACAAAAGATGTAAGAACAACTTGTTCGTCTAAGTTACTTGAAAACTTTGTGCCTCCTTATAGTGCTACTGTATATAAAAAACTTCAAAACAGCGGTGCATTACTTCTTGGTAAAGTTGATATGGATGAATTTGCAATGGGTTCATCAAATGAAAATTCTGCTTATCACACAGTAAAAAATCCTTGGGATACATCAAGAGTTCCAGGAGGATCTTCTGGTGCAAGTGCTGTTAGTGTAAGTGCATCACAAGCTGCTTTTACTCTTGGGTCTGATACAGGTGGGTCAATAAGAACACCTGCTGCTTTTTGCGGGGTAACAGGTTTAAAACCTACTTATGGTAGAGTTTCAAGATATGGACTTGTTGCTTTTGCTTCTTCTCTTGATCAAATAGGACCTTTTGGTAAAGATATGAAAGATGTAGCAAGTGTGCTTAATGTAATTGCAGGGTATGATGAAAATGATTCTACAAGCATGAAAGTTGATGTTCCTGATTATACTTCTTTCTTAAGTGATGGTATAAAAGGTATGAAAGTGGGCGTTGATTATAGCCTTTTAGATGAAAACAAAATTGATAAAGATGTTTGTGATAATATAAAAAAAGCAATTGAAACATTTAAAGAAATGGGTGCAGAAATAGTGGATATTTCTTTCGACTGTTTTGATTATGCAATACCTGTATATTATTTAATTTCTTCTTCTGAAGCATCTTCAAATCTTTCAAGATTTGACGGAATAAGATACGGAGTTAGAGAAGAAGGGGAAACACTTGAAGATATTATAATAAATTCAAGAACAAAAGGTTTTGGTGAAGAAGTTAAAAAAAGAATTCTTCTTGGAACATATGCTCTTTCTGCTGGATATTATGATATGTATTATAATAAGGCTTTAAAAGTTAGAAGAATTATTAAAGAACAATATGATGAAATATTTAAACAATGTGATATAGTTCTTACTCCTACAACAACAAGCGAAGCATTTAAAATAGGTGAAAAAAGTACTGATCAAACAAAGATGTATCTTGATGATATATTTACGGTTACTGCTAACCTTGCAGGAATACCTGCTGCAAGTATTCCATGTGGATTTTCGAAAAATGGTATGCCAATAGGACTTCAAATTGCATCAAGAGCATTTGGAGAAGGTGATATTATAAAAGCCGGATATAATTATCAACAAGTAACTGATTTTCATAAAAATAAACCAAGTTTATAGGAGGTAAGAAATGAAAAATTATACTATGGTAATAGGGCTTGAAATTCATTGTGAATTAGGTACAAAAAGTAAAATTTTCTGTTCTTGCCCAACAGAATTTGGTGCCGAAGAAAATGCTCATGTATGTGAAAGATGTATGGGAATGCCTGGAACTCTTCCCGTACTTAATAAAAAGGTTGTTGAATATGCTGTAAAAGCAGGTTTATCTTTAAACTGTAATATTCAAAACTTTTCAAAATTAGATAGAAAAAATTACTTTTATCCAGACCTTCCAAAAGCATATCAAATATCTCAATATGATGAACCTATTTGTCTTGGAGGATATCTTGATATAACTAAGGAAAGCGGAGAAAAGAAAAGAATAAATATAACAAGAATTCATATTGAAGAAGATGCCGGAAAGCTTATTCATGAAGATTATCAAACATTGCTTGATAATAATAGATGTGGGGTTCCTTTAATTGAGATTGTAACAGAACCTGATATCAGAACGGCAGAAGAAGCGTTATTATTTGCTGAAACAGTAAGAAACAATCTTTTAACTGTAGGAGTTTCTGACTGTAAAATGCAAGAAGGTTCTCTTCGTTTTGATGTAAACTTATCTGTTATGCCAGAAGGTTCAAGTGAATTTGGTACAAGAACAGAAATGAAAAATCTTAACTCTTTTAGATCATTAAAAAGAGCTATAGAATATGAATATAAAAGACAAGTTAGAGCCGTTGAAAAAGGTGAAGAAATAGTACAAGAAACAAGAAAATGGGATGATGAAAAAGGAAAATCATTCTCTATGAGAAGCAAAGAAGATGCTCATGATTATCGTTATTTCCCTGACCCTGACTTAGTTTCTATTATCTTAACAGATGAAGAAATTGCAGAATATAAAGCTCAAATGCCTGAACTTCCTCAAGCAAAGAAAGAAAGATTTATGGAAGAATATTCTTTAAGTGAATATGATGCAAACTTCTTAGCAGGTTCAAGTGAAATAAGTAATTTCTTTGAAGAATCAATAAAGGATACTAAAAACATCAAATCTGTTGCAAACTTCTTAATGGGAGATATTTCAGCATACTTAAATAGCAATGAATTAGAATTTGCTGATATTAAATTTACTCCGGCAAATCTTGCTAAACTTATAAACCTTGTTGATAAAGGAGATATAAACCTATCTACTGCTAAAAAAGTTTTAAATGAAATGTTTGAAAGCGGTAAAGATGCTGAAGTAATAGTTGAAGAAAAAGGCTTAAAACAAATGAACGATACAGGAGAAATCAAAGTTATCGTTGAAAAAATTCTAAATGATAATCCTCAAGTTGTTGAAGACTTGAAAGGTGGAAAGAAAAAAGCTGCAGGTTTTGTGGTTGGTCAAGTTATGAGACAAACAAAAGGAAAAGCTAATCCTGGTATTGTAAATCAATTAATTAATGAAATTTTAGGATTATAAAAAAGAGAGCTTTGCTCTCTTTTTTTTATTTGTCTTTTAGCATTTCTCCAACGGCTCCGTAAGGATGTATTAATTTAAAATCTTTATCTGTTATATTATTTATTTTCATAACAGTTGCACCTATTATATCAAGAACTATGCTTGTGCAGGTAGTTGATGATGTTGCAACCATTTCTTTGTCGTCAAGTTCTTTTAAAGAATCAAAAGTTATGCAAATATCTGAATTTTTAGCTAAATAAGAATCCTTGTTTTCTGTTATTGCTATTATATATGCTCCAAGTTTTTTAGCTATTGGAATGGAATGCATAAGTTCTTTTGTATTGCCGCTTTTGGAAATAGGTACAAATATATCATTCTCTCTTATTACTCCATATTCTCCGTGAAGTCCATTCATTACGTTTATTGCAATTGAAGGAATATATAAAAAATTATATATATTTGCTGCCCTAAATGCTGCTGTACTGGAAGATCCGCATCCTGCAAATATGATATTCCCCTTACAATTTGCAATTTTATTACTTGCTTTTTCAACTATTTCAAAATTTAAACTTTTTTCTAAATTGTTAACTGCATCGACTTCTCTTTTTAATAATTCTTTTATAGTATTTATATTATTCATAAAGATAACCTCCTTATATTTTATTTTATCATTATTTTTATTTGTTTAAAAGGTTTTTATGTTTTAATTAGTAAAATTATTCAAATATATTGTTGAAAAAATAATAATTATGTTTTATAATAATATAGATAAATACATAGTTATGATTAAATTATAAAGGAGAAAATATTAATGGAAGCAGTCGTATTCAGAGGCCCTGAAGATTTTGGCCTAGAAGAAGTTGAAACACCGAAATGTCCAAAAGGAGGGGTTTTAATAAAAGTTGAAGCAGTAGGACTTTGTGGTTCTGATGTTAGAACTTTTAGTTCAGGACATTTTGCGGTTACACCTCCTTATATTTTAGGACATGAAGCAGCAGGTATTATTTGTGAAAGTGATAATGAAAATTATCCTGTTGGAGAAAAAATTGTTATAAATCCACTTGTTGGATTATGTGGTACTTGTTATTTCTGTACACATGGACTAAAAAATCATTGTGAAAATAAAATAACACTTGGTACAAATTTACCTGGAGGATATGCACAATATACAGCTTTACCAGAAGAATGTTGTACTGATGATACAATAGTTAAAATACCTAGTGATTTTAATGTTGATTTAATTCCTCTTGCAGAAACAACATCAAGTGTTTATTCTGTACAAGAATTTGCAAGAGTAAAAGAAGGGGACGATGTTGTAATTATGGGTGCCGGTCCTCTTGGGAATCTACATAGTGCTATTGCAAAAGCGAGAGGAGCAAGAAAAGTAATTATTTCTGAACCAAATGAATCAAGACTTGAAATGGCTCATAGATTTAAAACTACGGATGTATTTAATAATCCAAATAAAGAAACTTTGGAAGATTGCGTAATGAGAGAAACAGACGGTCATGGAGCTGATGTTGTTATCGTTGCATGTCCTGTTGGTTCAGCTCAAGAACAAGCAACTCATCTTGTTAAACCAAGAGGTACTGTAGTTCTATTTGGAGGTCTTCCAAAAGATAATTGTAAAGTTCTTTTCGACAGTAACTTAATTCATTATAAAGAACTTAATGTAGTAGGCGGATTTGCTTATGCTCCAGAAGTATTTGCAAAAGCTGTTGAATTAATCGTTAATAAGAAAATTGATGCTACACAATTTGTAACTCATATTATGCCTTTAAAAGATATTAAAGAAGGTATTAAAGCAATTAAAACAGGGGAAGCAATAAAAGTAGTTTTGAAACCTTTTAATGAATAAAATTAATTAAAAATAAAAAAGATTGTTTTCGGACAATCTTTTTTTATTACAAAAAAGTAATATTGACATATAATAAAATATGTAGTAAAATTCGACTAATAAATTAATATCCTATTTAACAGGCGTAGTGCCGGGCTTTATGCAACAGTTTGATATATCTGTGGGTTTCATGGATATATTTTTTATTTGGAGGTTATCATCATGAAAAACAATTTAACTGATAAGCAACTTGCAATGAAGGTATCTCTTTGGAGCATGATAGTAAATGTCTTTTTATCTATAATAAAGGTTGCAGTTGGATTCTTTGGAAAATCATCAGCTCTTATTTCTGATGGTATACATTCTCTTTCAGATGTGTTTAGTACTGTTGCTGTTATGGTTGGTATAAATGCCTCAAGTAAAGAATCAGATACTGAACATAGATATGGACATGAAAGAATAGAATGTGTGGTTGGAATGTATTTATCGGCATTTCTTGCAGTTATAGGTTTTGGTATTGGGTATGACGGGATAGTAAAAATTATTAATCATACTACTATAGCTGTACCTTCCAGTATTGCTTTATATATAGCCGTATTATCTGTGGTTGTAAAAGAAATGATGTTTAGAGTTACAATGAGAGCTGGAGAAAAAACAGGTTCTACTGCACTTAAAGCAGATGCTTGGCATCACAGATCAGATGCTTTATCCTCAATAGGTAGTTTTGTTGGTATTTTGGGAGCAAGGTTAGGTTTTACAATACTTGATCCTATTGCATGCATTTTAATTTGTTTAATGATTTTTCAAGCTGCTTATGAAATAGGTAAGGATTGTGTAGATAAAGTGGTAGATAAGTCTTGTGATGAAGATACTGTTAAGGATATGGTTGAAGTTATAAAAAATATTGATGGTGTTTATTCAATAAAGGATATAAAAACGAGACTTTTCGGAAGTAAAAAATATGTTGATATTATAATTTATGTAGACGGAAAGTTATCAGTATATGACGGGCATGCAATAGCAATGAATGTTCATGAAGCAATTGAAAAAGAATTTGAGGGAGTAAAGCATTGTATGGTGCATGTTGATCCTATTTTTATAAATTAAAATTTTTAACTTTTGTAATGTTTTAATTACAAAAGTTTTTTGTTTATTTATGTATAAAAAAAGTAAAAAAAAACTTTATTTCTCTTGATTTTTCTTCTTATTATGGTATACTTATGATTGCTAAAGGCAAAAAAGCCTTTTTTTAATGTTGCAAATTTATTCTTGATAATGATGTGGACTCCATTATAGAGAGTGATTTGCATCGAAGTTTTATATTAAGTCCTGTAGATATAAAGCTTCACCAAGTAATACAGCGGAGGTTGTAAATAATGAGAGTAAAAGTAACACTTGCATGTGAAGAGTGTAAACAAAGAAACTATAATACAATGAAAAATAAAGACAATCCAAAAGAGAGATTAGAACTTAAAAAGTATTGTAGATTTTGCAAGAAACATACTAATCATAAGGAAACAAAATAAGGAGTATGGTTATGGCAAACAGTAAGAAAAATGCTAAAGCCACAAAGAAAAAAGAATTTTTTCTTTTAAGATGGATAAAAGGTATCTCTGAATTTTTTAGAGGGGTTAGTGTAGAACTAAAAAAAGTTACATGGCCAACTAAAGATGAACTTATAAAGCAAACAATTGTTGTAATTGTTATTTGCGGAATACTTACAATATTTATTTGGGGTTTAGATACTGTTTTAGGATTATTAAGAGGTCTTTTGTAGTAGGTAAAAATTATGAGTGAAAATGTTAAACAAATTGAAAGTGATAGCACTAAAGCACTTTGGTATGTAGCACATACTTATTCAGGATACGAAAACAAGGTTAAAGAAAATATCGAAGCTGCAGTTATTCGTAGGAATATGTCTGATGTTATTGAAGAAGTTGTAGTGCCTATGCATAAAGTTGAAGAAACAAAAAACGGAGAAAGAAAAGTTGTTGAAAAGAAAGTATTTCCCGGATATGTTTTGGTAAAAATGTACATGACTGATGATGCTTGGTATATCGTAAGAAATACCAGAGGTGTAACAGGATTTGTTGGCCCAGCATCAAAACCAGTACCTTTAACGGAAGAAGAACTTAGAAATCTTGGCATAATTGAAAAAGAAACAGTGACGACAGACCTTAAGGTTGGAGATGAAGTTGAAGTTTTATCCGGACCTTTTGAAAATTATACCGGTATTATCGAAGAAATTAATCTCGATAAGGCAAAATTAAAAGTTAATATATCTATGTTTGGCAGAGAAACACCTGTTGAATTGGATTTTGAACAAGTAAGAAAATTTTAATTGAAAGAAAAGTAGGAGAATAAAAAATGGCAAAGAAAATTGTTGGAATGATAAAATTACAAATTCCTGCTGGAAAAGCTACACCAGCACCACCAGTTGGTCCTGCACTTGGTCAACATGGTGTAAATATCATGGACTTTTGTAAAGCATTTAACGCAAAAACAGAATCACAAGCCGGTCTTATAATTCCGGTTGTAATCAGTGTATATCAAGACCGTTCATATACATTTATTACAAAAACTCCACCAGCTCCAGTATTAATTAAAAGAGCTATCAACCTACAAAAAGGTAGTGGAGAACCTAACAAAAACAAAGTAGGTAAAATTACTAAAGATCAAATTAAAGAAATTGCTGAAATGAAAATGCCTGACTTAAATGCTGCTAATATTGATACTGCTATGAGCATGATCGAAGGTACAGCAAGAAGTATGGGTATTACTGTAGAAGAATAATAACTGTTTATTTATCTCGTATATATGTGGGAGAGGTAAATAAGTATTTAAATTGTAACCACACAGGAGGATATATATTAATGAAAAAAGGTAAAAATTATCTTGCAAAAAAAGAAATGATTGAACAAGGTAAATTATATGATGTAAATGAAGCTGTAGCATTAGTTAAAAAAATGGCAACAGCTAAATTTGATGAAACAATTGAACTTCATGTTAAACTTGGTGTTGACTCAAGACATGCTGACCAACAAGTTCGTGGTGCTATTGTTCTTCCTCACGGAACAGGAAAAACAGTTAGAGTTTTAGTATTTGCTAAAGGTGAAAAAGCTGAAGCTGCTAAAGCTGCTGGTGCTGATTATGTTGGAGCAGAAGAATATTTGGACAAAATTCAAAAAGAAGGCTGGTTCGAATTTGATGCAGTTGTAGCTACACCTGATATGATGGGTGTTGTTGGTAGATTAGGTAGAGTTCTTGGACCTAAAGGTTTAATGCCTAACCCAAAATCTGGAACTGTTACATTTGATGTTGATAAAGCTGTAAATGAAATTAAAGCAGGTAAAGTTGAATACAGACTTGATAAATCAAACATTATTCACGTTGCTATTGGTAAAGCAAGCTTTGGTGAAGAACAAATCGAAGAAAACTTAAATGTTTTAATCGATGCTATCAAGAAAGCAAAACCTGCTGCAGCAAAAGGACAATATTTCAGAAGTGTTACTTTATCAAGCACAATGTCTCCTGGAGTAAAACTTTCTGTTGCAAAATTCTAATTGATATAGTATAATATATTAGCTAAAAATTAAATATTAATTATTCACGATAATTAAAGGGTTTTAACCTTTTAATATATACCGCAGACAGCAGGGGGATATAATCCGTAACAATCCTGCCGAGGTTAAGAAGTGGAGTTATCTAATACTCTTTCTTAACTTGCGGAAAGAGTATTTTTTATGAATAGGAGGAAATGTCGTGTCATCAGAAGCTATTTTAGAAAGCAAAAAAGCCATTGTTGCCGAAATAGTTGAAAAAATGAAAAATGCAGAAGCTTTCGTTTTAGTAGATTATAAAGGTATTAATGTTGAACAAGATACTGCATTCAGAGCAAAAGCAAGAGAATTAAACGTAGATTACAAAATTTACAAAAATACATTCCTTAGATTTGCTGCAAAAGAATGTGGATACGATGAACTTGTTGACGTATTAAAAGGAAGTACAGCAGTTGCTTTTTGTGACGAAGATGTTGTTGCACCAGCAAAAGTTGTTAGCGAATTTGCTAAAGACAATGCTTTAGAATGCTTAACAATTAAAGGCGGTGTAATCGAAGGTAGTGTAGCTAAATTAGAAGAATTACAAAAAATCGCAACATTACCATCAAGAGAAGCATTACTTGCAAAAATGCTTGGAAGCTTACAAGCTCCAATTTCAAACTTTGCATGTGTTATCAATGCTATCAAAGAAAAAATGGAAGAAGACGAACAAGCAAGCGCTTAGTTTTGTCTAGCTAAAGAAATAAGAAAATAAATAGGAGAAAATTAAAATGAGTGAAAAATTTGATAAAATTATTGAAGAAGTAAAATCTATGTCAGTTTTAGAACTATCTGAATTAGTTAGTGCTTTAGAAGAAGAATTTGGTGTAAGTGCTGCTGCTGCACAAGTAGTAGTTGCTGGTGATGCTGGTGCTGCTGGTGGTGCTGCAGAACAAACAGAATTTGATGTAATCTTAACAGCTGCTGGTGATTCTAAACTTAAAGTTGTTAAAGCTGTTAGAGAAGTAACAGGTTTAGGACTTAAAGAAGCTAAGGAAATCGTTGATAACGCTCCAAAAGCTATCAAAGAAGGCGCTAGCAAAGAAGAAGCTGAAGAAATTAAAGCTAAAATCGAAGAAGTTGGCGGACAAATCGAACTTAAATAGTTTAGATTATAATTTTAAAAGACCACAATTATGTGGTCTTTTTTTTATAAACTGATGATAATAAAAAAAGACGGAATTAAATCCGTCTTATATTTTTAAGTTATTAACCTCTAAGATCATCAAGAAGTTCTGTTTTTTCTTCTGTTTTATCGTCTTTTTGTTTTACGATTTTAGCAGGTGCACCTGCAACTACAACGCCTTCAGGAACATCTTCTGTTACAACACTTCCTGCTGCAACAACACTTCCGTTTCCTATTTTAACACCTTCTAAAACTACAACGTTTCCGCCTATCATACAATCATCTCCAACAATAACAGGTGTTGCTGATGGTGGTTCTAAAACTCCTGCTAGAACTGCTCCAGCACCAATATGGCTTCTTTTACCTACTGTTGCTCTTGCACCAAGAACTGCATTCATATCAATCATAGATTCTTCGCCGATAACAGCTCCGATATTTATTGTAGCACCCATCATTATAACGGCATTTTTACCAATTTGTACACCTTCTCTGATGTTTGCACCTGGTTCAATTCTTGCTTCAACTTCATTTGTATCCATCATAGGAATAGCTGAATTTCTTCTGTCATATTCCATTCTATAGCTTGATATTCTGTCTTTGTTGCTATCAATAAAGTCAAATACCTCTTCTTTTTCTCCAAATACAATATAAGAACCTTGTGTTCCGTAATATTCAAGTCCTTCAAGCATGTTTTCTACTAAATCACCTTTAACATAAAGTTTTATAGGTGTACTTTTTTGTGCAGCCTTAATGTATTTAGCGATTTCATAAGGGTTTGTTAAGTCAAATTGTTCTTTTAATTTAGCGTTATCCATTATTTTCTCCTTAAATTATATCATTCATTTGGAAATATCCATTTCCTTTATCATATATGTATCTGCCTGCTTTAACTGCTCCCACTGCAAATACTTTTCTTGATAATGCTGTATGTTTTACTTCTATTATTTCATCTTCTCCGGCGAAGATTATTTCATGTTCTCCTACAATAGTACCGCCTCTTACAGCGTGTATTGTAAGATCGCTTTTTTCTCTTTTAACATCTTTACCATATCTTGAAAATTTATATTCAAGTTCTTTATTTGAATTTTCTTTTATTACATCTGCAAGCATATAAGCTGTTCCACTTGGAGCATCTACTTTTCTGTTGTGATGTTTTTCTATTATTTCGGTATCAAAATCTTCACAAAGAAGTTTAGCGCCAAGTTCAAGCATTTTGCTTACAACGCTTATGCCATAAGAGAAGTTTCCTGTTTTAAATACAGGTATAGTTTTGCTTGCTTCATCTAAATGTTTGTTTGTATCTTCATCAAGACCTGTTGTAGCACATACAAGTGCAATATTGTTTTTAACACAAAAGTCTATTAAACTGTCAACAAGACTAAAATGAGAGAAATCTATTACAACATCTATATCTTCTTTTATTTTATCAAAGGAATCATATATAGGATATTCTTCATTTCCTTTTATGTTTTTATCAAATCCGCATACGATTTTCATATCTTCATATCCTTCGACTATGTTTTTTACATTTTGTCCCATGGCTCCGTTAAAGCCGCTTATCATAACTTTTATCATATTTAGCCTCTTAGATTAAAGAATATTCTTTCAATGTTTTTTCTAATAAATCTCTTTTACTTCCTGTTAGCTCTGTTAAAGGAAGTCTCATATCACCTGTATTAAGTCCCATTATTTTCATGGCAGTTTTTACAGGGATTGGATTACATTCACAGAATAATGCATCGCACATTGGTAAGATATCAAGTTGTTTTTGAATTGCTGTTTTTATATCTCCATTAAAGAATGCATCTGTTAATGCTACACATTCTTTAGGAATAATGTTTGAACATGTTGAAATTACACCATCTCCTCCAAGAGATAGGACAGGCATAATTTGGTCATCATTTCCTGAATATAATTCTACATCTTCAGGTAAATCTTTCATTATTCTTGCAACTTGAGATAAGTCTCCACTTGCTTCTTTAAAACCTTTTACGTTTTTTATTTTAGTAAGTTCAATAGCAAGTGATGCAGATATATTTTTACCTGTTCTTGATGGAACGTTATAAACAATAATAGGTACATCTACTCTGTCGCTTATATATTCATAACTTTTATAAATTCCTTCATCACTTGATTTATTGTAATAAGGGTTATTGATTAAAACAGCATCAGCACCTCTTTTTGCTGCTATTTCTGTTAAATGAAGAACATGTTTTGTATTGTTTGTTCCTGTTCCTGCAATAAAAGGAACTCTACCGTTTATAACTTCATTTGAAACTTTGAAAATTTGGTCCTTTTCTTCATCGGTAACTGTTGGAGATTCTCCTGTTGTGCCACAAATTACAAGACCGTTAATCCCATTTTCTATTTGTGAGTTAATAAGTTCTTCAAGTACGTTATAGTTTACTTTATTATTTTCATCAAATGGAGTAACTAAAGCAGTACTTACACCTTTAAAAATAGACATATTAATTATTTTCCTTTCCAAAGAAATCTTCTTTAATTAAATATTCAGCGATTTGAACTGTATTAGATGCAGCGCCTTTTCTGATGTTATCACCTACACACCATAAGTTCATTCCGCTTTCAACAGAAAAGTCTCTTCTTATTCTTCCAACGTAAACTTCATCTCCACCTGCTGCATCAAGTACAGTAGGGTATTCTGGAACTGAAATATCGTCTTTTACTATTACGCCAGGAGCTTTTCTTAATAATTCTCTTGCTTCTTCAAGGTCAAAAGGTTTTTCAAATTCAAGGTTGATGCTTTCGCTATGACCTACAAAAACAGGTACTCTTACTGTTGTTGCAGTAACTTTTACATCGTAGTCACCAAGAATTTTATGTGTTTCATTAACCATTTTAAGTTCTTCTTTTGTATATCCGTTTTCTGTAAATTCATCAATATGAGGAAGACAGTTATATGCGATTTGAACAGGGTAAAATTCATTTTTACCGCCTTTAACTCCTTCTTCAAGATCTTTTATTCCTTTTAGTCCAGAACCTGCAACTGCTTGATATGTAGAATAGATTACTCTTTTTATTTTATACGCATCATGAAGAGGTTTTAAAACTACCATTGCTTGGATAGTTGAGCAGTTTGGATTTGCGATTATTCCTTTGTTTTTTAAAGCATCTTTTGGATTTACTTCAGGTACAACCAAAGGTACTTCATCATCCATTCTCCATGCTGAAGAGTTATCAATTACAACAACTCCGTTTTTTGCTGCGATAGGTGCATATTTTAAACTTGTTCCTCCGCCTGCTGAAAATAATGCAAAGTCGATATCTTTGTCAAAAGAATGTTCTGTTAATTCTTCTACAGTATATTCATTTCCGTTAAATTTAACTTTTTTTCCTGCTGATCTTATTGATGCCATAGGGTAAAAGTTATAAACATCAATTTTGCTTTCTTCAAGTACTTCAATCATTTTTTGTCCTACAACACCTGTTGCACCAACAACAGCTACATTGTATTTTCCCATAAAAATCCTCCTAAATATTTTTTATAGTGTTATAAAAAATAAAAGTCGACAATGCGACTCATAATACGTAAATAAATCAGTATTAGTGAATAGCACTCCATCAAACCCGATGACAGTCTTAATGCTCTTAACATTAAGCCCGAAAAGACACCCGGTAAAAAGTGCCAATTCTCGGCAAATTTCCCTTTCATTTATTTTCACTTATATTTACCTATATCCAATAAATTACTGATAAAATTTGCACCTCTATTTTAACACTATGATATATAAATTCTATTGTTTTTATTATAGTAATAAATGTGTTTTATTGCAAGCATTTTATTATAGTTTTGATGTAGTTTTATATTTGAAAATTAAATTTATAAAATCTTTTTTTGAATAATGTTTTAAATATAATTTATTTGCTTTTTTCATAATATTTTCATAATTATTTTTTGTTACATTGATTTTTTATTTTACTAACAAATAAAGACAAAAAATTTTAAATAAGATTGCTATTATTTATAAAAAAAGCGAAAAGAGGAAGAACATAAAAATGGGAAAAACTTTGGTTATTACATCGGGAAAAGGAGGAGTCGGAAAGACTACATCTACTGCAAATATTGGTGTATCCTTAAGTAAACTGGGGAAAAAGACTGTTGTTATAGATGCTGATATAGGACTTAGAAACTTAGATGTAATATTGGGGCTTGAAAACAGGATTGTTTATACTATTATTGATGTAATTGAAAACAGATGTAGATTAAAACAGGCGCTTATTAAAGATAAACGTTATGATGGATTATACTTGCTTCCGGCTTCGCAAACAAAGGATAAAACGGCAATAAGACCAACTCAAATGAGAAAAATATGTAAAGAACTTGAAAATACTTTTGATTATATAATAGTTGATTCTCCTGCAGGAATAGAGCAAGGTTTTCAAAATGCGGTTGCCGGTGCAAAAGAAGCAATAGTTGTAACCACTCCCGAAGTTTCAGCAGTTAGAGATGCTGATAGAATAATATCCCTTCTTGATGTAAATGGAATAGAAAATACAAAATTAATAATTAATAGAGCAAAAGAAGATATGATGAAAAAGGGTCAGATGATGGATACAAATGACATTTTGGATATTTTAGGTATAGAACTTATTGGAATTGTTCCTGATGAAAAAGAAATTGTTATTTCTTCAAATAGAGGTGAGCCGGTTGCGGGAAAAGAAGATTTAATAACAGGACAAGCGTATATGGGCATAGCAAAAAGAATAACAGGGGAAGAAATACCAATAAGAAATATTGTAAAGAAAGAAAATTTGGTAAAAAGGCTTGTTCATAGTCTTGGATTTTAGGAGGAGATATGTTTGATTTTTTTAGGGATAAAACAGATGAAAATAAAAGTAAAGATATAGCAAAAGAAAGACTTCAAAATATTCTAATGAAAGAAAGAACAAATATAACAAATGATAAATTGGAGATGGTAAAAAAAGAAGTTCTTTGCGTTGTAAATGAATATTTTATGGTAGATGAAAGAAGAAGCAAAACTTATCTTACAAAAATGAAACTTGGTAAAGAAAAAAAAGAAGAAAATGTTCTGGTTTCGCTTATGGTTATTAAAAATTAAAAGAGATGTATTTCATCTCTTTTTTTATTTTTTTCTATTAATTTTGTAATAAATGTTAAAAATAAATTATAATAAGAAAAAAAGGAGAAATGTAATGAAAGAAATATTTACCCCTATCGTTGATATTAGAAGAAAAGTTTTTAAAGAAGTTGCAAAAGTAGCATATGAAAATTTAGATATTGATTTAGAAAATTTAGCAAAAAAAATTGTCATGGAAGAAGATAACAAAATAACTGATAAAAAGAGAGAAACGTTTTTAATCTTGGAAAGATTAAGACTTGCTTTTGGGCTTGATGCTACAACCGAAAGTAATCCATATAATAAAGAAAAAGATATTGAGAATATAAAAAATGAAAAGAACGTATTAAATCTTCCTCTTGTAAATGTTGTAACTGATGCTTGTATGAAGTGTGAAGAAAATACAGTTTTTGTAACAAATAATTGTAGAGGCTGTTATGCTCATCCTTGTAGTGAAGTTTGTCCTGTTGATGCAATATATTTTGAAAATGGTAAAAGTGTAATTAATAAAGATAAATGTATTAGATGTGGTAAATGTGTGGCTGCCTGTCCTTATAATGCAATTGTAAAATATGATAGACCTTGTAAAGCAGCTTGTGGAGTAAATGCTTATATAAGTGATGATGAAGGTCATGCAAAAATAGATTATGATAAATGTGTTTCTTGCGGGCAATGTATTATTTCATGTCCTTTTGGTGTAGTAAGTGATAAATCAGAAATTTATCAAACAATAAAATCAATTCAAAACAATAAAAAAGTTATAGCAGAAATTGCTCCTGCTTTTGTTGGACAGTTTGGAATTGATGCAAGTCCTGAAAAAATAAAAGAAGCACTAATTAAACTAGGATTTTATGATGTTGTTGAAGTAGCTCTTGGTGCTGATATGGGGGCTGTTGCGGAAGCAAAGCATTTTATTGAAAAAGTTAAAACAGGTAAAGAACCTTTCCTTGCAACTTCATGTTGTCCTTCATGGGCAGTTATGGCAAAAAGAGATTATCCTGATATTGCTCCTTATGTTTCACCTGCTCTTACACCTATGGTTGCATGTGCAAGAATAATAAAAGAAAAGTATCCAGATTCAAAGATTGTATTTATTGGACCTTGTAGTGCAAAGAAATTGGAAGCTAACAGAAGAAGCGTAAAGAGCGATGTAGATTATGTATTAACATTTGAAGAAGTGTATGGAATGTTTGAAGCAAAAGGAATAAAAGTAAGCGACTTAAAAGGTGAACATATGGAAGATGCAACAGCAGCAGGTAGAGGGTATGGATATTCAGGTGGTGTAAGCAAAGCTATTATAGGAGCAATTAAGAAATTTGATCCTGAACTTGAAGTGCCAAATGATAGAGCTGACGGACTTAATGGCTGTAAAAAGATTTTAACGCTTGCAAAAAAGGGTAAGAGAGACGGATATTTACTTGAAGGAATGGGATGTCCAGGAGGTTGTGTTGGAGGAATGGGTACTTTGATATCTCAAACAAAAGCAGAAAAAGGAATAAAATCTTTTGAAAATGAAGCCAAATCCAAAGAAGCATATGAAAATGAATATATTAAAGAAATCGGAGAAGAAAATGTCAAAGTTGAACATTAAAATAGGGGATATTACAAAAGAAACAACAGATGCAATAGTAAATGCTGCCAACACCTCTCTTCTTGGAGGGGGAGGTGTTGACGGTGCAATTCATAGAGCTGCAGGAAGGGAGCTTTTAGAAGAATGTAGGACTCTTAATGGATGTAGAACAGGAGAGGCAAAGATAACAAAAGGATATAATCTTCATTCGAAATATGTTATTCATACTGTTGGGCCAATTTATAGGGGAGGAAATAACAACGAAAGTGAACTTCTTAAAAATGCTTATGAAAATTCTCTTAAAGTTGCAGTTGAAAATAAAATAAAGACAATTGCTTTTCCTTCAATAAGTACTGGTGTTTATTCTTATCCATTAAAAGAAGCAAGTGACATTGCCATAAAGACTATATTGAATTTTCTTAAGAAAAACAATTCAATTGAAGAAGTTATAATGGTTTGTTTTGATAATAATACTTATGAGTATTATAAAAATGCATTAGAGAAATATACTAGATAAGCTGGTAATTAATTTTTTACTTAAAATAAATATTTTACATCCAAAAGATTTTAGTAGTTTTATATTATTTAAATTATTATATTTTTATTAAAAACATGGTAATAACATGAAACTTGTGGTATCATGTTGAAATCGAAATAAAATTTAATGGAGTAGAATATGAAAAAAATATTAAGTATTGTTTTATCAATTATGATGATAATGGTACCATTATCAAATGTTTTCGCGATAGAATCTGGTAAACAGATGGTTGCTATCGGAGGAGATTTAAATGAGAGCCAAAGAAAGACAGTTTATGATTACTTTGGCGTTAGTGAAGGAAGTGTAGATGAAGTTACTGTAACTCATGATGATGAAAAACAATATCTACAAGATGTTGATCCATCAAGAATAGGTTCAAACAGTATATCTTCTATTTATATTGAAACACAAAATGAAGGTGCTGGTTTAGATATTGAACTTCATAATATAAACTGGCTAACAGAAGACATATATCAAAATGCACTTTTAACTGTTGGTATTAAAGATGCAAAAATTGTTATTGCAGCGCCATTTGAAGTTTCAGGTACTGCAGCATTAACAGGAGTTTATAAAGCATATGAACAAATGAGTGGTGAAACAGTTTCAGAAGAAGCAAAAGAAGCTGCCACTGAAGAACTTGTTACAACAGGTGAATTATCTGATGATATTGGAAGTGAAAATGCTTCTCAGCTTGTAAATGAATTAAAATTATCTATAGATGATTTTAAAAATATGGATGATGAACAGGCAAAAGAAGAAATAAAAAATATTGCTGATGGAATGAACATTTCTCTTACAGATGAACAATTAGATCAACTTCTTGATTTAGTTAGAAGTTTAGAAAATGTTGATTTTAGCGGAGTAATGGATGAACTTAAAAATATTTCAAATCAATTTGCTGATCTTGGTATTTGGGATAAAATAGTAAATTTCTTTAAAGGATTATTTAACTAAAAATAAAAAAGTTAATATTAGATAATTATGTAAAAAAAGCACATTATATGTGCTTTTTTATTTGTAACTTATTTTATATTTCATTAATATTTTTGCTACAGGAACGCCAATTACAACTGCTACCATATCAGAGATAAATTCTCCGGGCATTGACGCCATTGGTGCAATCCAGTTGCCATAAATAAAAGCTTCAGCCATATAATATCCAACCATTCCTATTATGGTAAAAGCTATCATGGCAAATACTGTTTTAGAAATTCCGCCTTTTAATAATATTTTAGAAACAACAATTCCTTGAACAAGTCTTATTACGAAAGTAAATGGTGCCCATACAGCATAAGGACTTAATAAATCAAAAAGTCCCATACCTATTGCTCCCGCAAGTCCTGCTTCAACAGGCATAAGAAGAAAAGTTGCAATAACAAGAACTGCTCCTCCTAAATGTATAAGTCCGCCGTCTGTAAATGAAATTGGGAGTCTTATATTTATATATGTTGCAATATATATAAACGCTGCCATTACTCCCGTAAGAACAATATTTAATGTTTTTTTGTTGGTCATATTTTCCCTCCTGTCAGATCACAATTATTTTTTATTTTAATACTACATTATTAAATTTTCAATAATAAAGTTTCATTTCTATTTTAAAACGACATTATTTTTATACATCTTTTTATATATTATTTGTATAAAAGGGAGGTAATGTTATGAAACTTATAAAAGTTGAACGATTTGGGATTATTTTTATTACTTTATTTGTTTTTTTATTATCAAATTTATATTTTCTTACTGAGTTTGATTTCTTTAAATTTATATGTGCAGGAAATAATAGTATGTTGGAGCAAATGAAAGTTGTATATTTTTCTTATATGTTTTTTATGATTATAGAAATGATTTGTAAAATTCAGTATAATGATAATTTTTTTCTTGCAAAAGCAATAAGTACATATATTCTTGTTTTTAGTATTCCAATGTTTTTTTATACTTTTAAAAATATGTTTGGTGTAATGAATACTATTTTTTATTTTGTTTTAGTTTTGATTTGTGTAGGTATAAGTCAAAGTTTTAGTTATAAAATTTTGCTTGATGAACAAAATGATAAAGTTAAAGTAAAATTAATAAGTATAATGAGCATTATTTTACTTGGAATAATACTTGTTTATTTTTCATATAATCCTTTAAATACACCAATTTTTATGGATATTTAAATTTTCATTAATTATTTGAAATAAAATAAAATAATGTTATAATTGAGTTACTAATATGTATATGTTTATTTCTCGAAAAGGAGGTACAATTATGAGCAAAAATATTGATGAAAACATTACTTTAAGAGAAACCTTAGAACAAGGTGATGAGTTAAATATAAGTGATAATGTGATAACTTCAATAGTAGGACTTGTTACAAGAGAAGTTGATGGTATAAGCGGTCTATATGGCGGTATAGATATTGGAGAAATATTTGGTAAAAAGAATGTTGGAAAAGGTGTAAAAACAATAATAAGTGGTAATAAAATTATTATTGATATTTCTTTAATTATAAAATATGGAGCAATAATACCTAATTTAACAGATGAAGTTAAGAAAAAAGTTAAACAATCTGTTGAATCTATGACAGGATACAATGTAATTCAAGTTAATATATATATTGAAGGATTAGAATGTTAAATATATTTTAAAGGGGTTAAATTTTGAAAAGAGACGTAGCAAGAGATTTAGTATATAAAATTATTTTTCAAATGAGTTTCCATGATGATTTTAATGAAAGATATGAACAAATGATTATAGATAATGGTTTAAAAGGAACTCAAGGGGAGTATGCAAAAAAAACCATTAAAGGTATATTAGAAAATCTTGATGAAATTGATGGAATAATAAAAGAAAATTTAAAAGGTTGGAAGTTTGAAAGACTTTCAAATCATGTAATAGCTGTTTTGAGACTTGGTGTTTTTGAAATTATGTATAATGATGATATTCCTGCTTTAGTTGGATTAAATGAAGCTGTTAGTTTAGCTCATACATATTCTGATGAAAAAGAAGCAAGTTTTGTAAATGGGCTTTTAAACAGTGTTTATAAAAAAGTTATTTAAAATATATTGACTTGTATTTTGATATATTATAATATAGTATTCAATACTAGATAATATGGTTTTGAATACATAGAGAGGTTAAAATGATTGATAATGTAATTTTGACCGTTACGGATGTAAATAGATATATTAAAACTTTACTTGATTATGATGAATTATTGTCAAATTTAAAAGTCGAAGGAGAAGTTTCAAATTATAAAAGACATTCTTCGGGACATTTATATTTTTCAATAAAAGATAATAAAGGAAAAATAAACTGCGTTATGTTTAGATCAGACACATATTCTCTAGATTTTGAGCCTATGGATGGCATGAAAGTAATAATAGAGGGTAATGTGTCTGTTTTTGAAAAGAACGGTAATTATCAATTATACGTACGCAGTATGAAGAAAAAGGGTATAGGAAGATTATATGAAGAATATAATAAATTACTTGAGGAACTAAAATTAAAAGGATATTTTGATTCTGATAAAAAGAAACCTATACCTAAATTTGTAAATAAAGTTGCGGTTGTAACATCCAAAACGGGAGCGGCAATAAGGGATATAATAAGCGTTATAAAAAGAAGAAATAAAAATATTGAGATAATCGTTTGTCCTGTTCTTGTACAGGGGCAGGGAAGCGGAGAAGATGTTGCTCAAATGATTTACAATATAAACAGGCTTAATCTTGCTGATGTTATTATAACAGGTAGAGGCGGAGGCAGTATAGAAGAGTTATGGGCTTTTAATGAAAGAGTCGTTGCTCAGGCAGTATATGATAGTAAAATTCCGGTTGTTTCTGCAGTAGGACATGAAACGGATTTTACAATATGTGATTTTGTGGCAGATTTTAGAGCTCCAACACCATCTGTTGCCGGTGAAATTGTAAGTGAACCTTTGGATAATATTCTTTTATCCATTGATAAATTTGAAAAAAATATTGCTAATAGCCTACTTAATTTAATAAATGTATATAAACAGAGAATTGATAATGTTATAAATAAACCTGTAATAAAAAGACCAAATGCTTATATTGAAAATATTGAGCAGTATGTAGATAGTTTAAAAGATTCAATAGATATATCGTATATAAATAAAATTAATTTACAAAAACAAAAATTAGATTCTCTTGAGAAATTGATAAAATCTCTTTCTATTGAAAGTATTCTAGATAGAGGTTTTGTGGTAGTGGAAAAAGAAAATCAGGTTATTACTTCAATAAATGATGTAAATATAAATGATAAAATAAAAATAAGAATGAAAGACGGTAATTTGATTTCTGCAGTAGAAGAGATTGAAGGAGAAGAAAATGAGCAGTAAAAAAACTTTTGAAGAAAAATTGGCAAGGCTTGAAGAAATAAGCAGTTTAATGGAAGAATCTAAAATAACATTAGATAATAGTGTTAAATTATATGACGAAGCTGGAAAGTTAATAAAAGAGCTTAGAGAAGAACTTTCAAATGCTGAAAAGAAAGTAAAAATATTTGTAGAAGAAAAAGATAATGAAGCTTTAGTTAAAGATTTTGAAGAGGCCTAAAATGGATATAAAAAAAGAATTAAAAGAAAAACAGATTTTTGTTGAAGATATTTTAAATAAATATACTGTTAAAGAAGGTAAACCATCAATTATATTTGAAAGTTTTAATTATTCTTTATTTGTCGGCGGAAAAAGAATAAGACCTATACTTTTAATGGAATCATGCAAAGCTGTTGGGGGAGATGTAAAGGAAGCTTATCCTTTAATGGCTGCAATAGAAATGATTCATACATACTCTCTTATTCATGATGATTTACCATGCATGGATGATGATGAATTAAGAAGAGGAAAACCAACAAATCACGTATTATATGGTGAAGCGACAGCTCTTCTTGCAGGAGACAGTTTATTAAATCTTGCATATGAAACAATGATTAAAAATTGTAAAAAGGCTAAAAATATAACAAGATATGTAGATGCAATGGAAGTTATTGCCGATGCTGCAGGTATTAATGGTATGGTTGCAGGCCAAGTAATGGATATGATAAGTGAAGGTAAGGAACCTAATAGTGAAACTCTCGATTTTATACATGATAATAAAACTGGAGCACTTCTTAGAGCATGTGTTTTAAGTGGAGCAATTATTGGTGGGGCAGACGAAGAAAAGATGAGATCTTTTAATAAATATGCTTCTTCCATTGGTCTAATGTTTCAAGTTGTTGATGATATATTGGATGTTGTTTCTGATAGTAAAACTTTAGGTAAAAATGTTGGAATGGATGAGGAAAGAAATAAAATGACATATCCATATGTTTATGGATTGGAGAAATCATATGAAAAAGTAGAACAGCTTTTAAATATTGCTCTTGACAGTCTTTCATGTTTTGATGAAAGTGCAGATTTTTTAAGAAATCTTGCTATTTATCTATCAAGCAGAAAAAATTAATTTGAGAAGAGGAAAATTTATGAGTGACGAAAAAAAAGATGTAATAAAACGATATACACTAGGGGAAGAAATATTTAATTCTGTATCTCATGGTGTAGGTGTATTTTTTGCTGTGGCAGGCTGTGCCGTTTTAATAGTTCTTAGTGCGATGTATGCTAATATGTGGGCTGTAATTGGAAGCATTATTTATGGCATAAGTATGTTTTCTTTATATCTTGCATCTACTTTATATCATTCTTTTCAGAACCATCGTGTAAAAGAAATTTTTAGAGTATTTGATCATTGTACAATATTTTTACTTATAGCTGGTACTTATACACCTTTTACTTTATATACATTAAGAGAAAGTGTTGGATGGTATATATTTGTTGTTATATGGTTAAGTGCAATAGTAGGTATAGTTTTAAATGCAATCAATTTAAAGAAATTTGAAAAAATATCTTTAGTTTTATATTTAATTATGGGATGGGCTGTTGTTTTTGCAATAAAACCTTTGGTTGAGGCTGTCTCGTTTTTAACATTGGTTCTTTTAATTTTAGGAGGATTGATGTATACTGTTGGTGTAATATTTTATTGTTTGACTAAATATATATACATGCATTCTATTTGGCATTTATTTGTTTTGGCAGGCACTATATTACATTATTTTGCAATTTTATTTAATATTATAGGTATGTAGGTAGAATATGGGGGCAAATAAAAATAAAGAAGATAAAAAAATAATTGCCAGAAATAAACAGGCAAATTTTGAATATTTTATTATAGAAAAATATGAAGCAGGCATTGAGCTTAAAGGTACGGAAGTAAAATCAATAAGAAACGGTAAAGTTAATTTAAAAGATAGTTATGCAAATGTTACTAAAGGAAATGAAATATATATAATTGGTATGCATGTAAGTCCTTATGAATTTGGTAACAGAAATAATGTCGATCCTTTAAGAGAAAGAAGGCTGCTTTTAAATAAAAGGGAAATAAGGAAAATAAAGGACTATCTTACAAAAGATGGATATACTTTAATCCCTTTAAATTTGCACTTTAGTAAAAGTTATGTTAAAATGGATATCGCTGTTTGTAAAGGAAAAAAGCTTTATGACAAACGAGAAAGTCTTAAAGAAAAAGATGCAAAACGTGATATAGCTAGAAACCTTAAAAATAGTTATAGATAAACGGGGATGCAATGGTTTCGACAGGGTTAGTGAGGTTAAATAAGCGAGTAGATGAGCTTAACATCTTTAAAATAAGCAAATTAAAAAATAAACGATAACAATAGATTATCTTTCGCTGCCTAGTTGCAGCGCGGTCGTGTATTTCTGACCTGCAAGAAATATAACGATTGTCACACTTTCGCAGGGACCTATATATTGGGTGTCTTGACAATGTATAGTATTAATTAAGGCTCGCCTTATATAATTTTGTTTGTTTTATATTATTAGGTTAAAATTTAAGATAAACTGCACTCGGAGAAAGTTTAATTTAGCTGGTTTTGGACGGGGGTTCGATTCCCCCCATCTCCACCATTTTTTAGACCTAGGTAGAAAATGCCTAGATTCTTTTATTTCCAGCGGTTTTGAACGATAACCCCAGTAGCATCAAGGCTTCAGTGCCTTTTCAAATATCATTTCAGACCAGTTTCAGATTATCTCAGACAACTGAAACTGGGGATGAAACAGGAGTTTTTTTGATGGTATTGGGGATGAAATGTGAGGACTTCGACTCCTTTGAATCAGGCGAGAGTGAGCAGAGTTGACAGCAAGTGTTCCTACTGTTGCCGAAAGGTTTGCGTTTACGAGATGGGAAATGGGAATTATAATGGAAGTGTAAATCGGAATTTGTGAATATCTTTTCAAACTAAAGAAAGTAAGATTGAATTGTGTAATGCACTTGAAGAAAGGGGCGCATACAATGTTTAAACTATTTAAATCAAAAGAACAGAAAATTGCAGATGCACGTGCAGAAATAGAAAAAACATTTCAGGATTTTATGGAAGGGGAAGGCAGACTGCCGGAAGGTTTTTCAGAACCGTATATCAGAATCACATCTTTCGGATTAGTTTTGAACGACACACCATTTAAAGCATACCTGGATACGATAAAGGCTGACGTTGATCGTCTTAATGATGATACCGGAATATCAGACTGGTTTTATCTGGATGAATCAGTAGAGATAAATGCTGCAGCTGTTGCAATTTCTGACTGGGTAAAACGGTATAAGGAAATGGAGACTATGTTAAGTGAAAAAGCTTGTATAGATAGAAAGACAACCGTGATAACGCCGGCATTCCGCCACTGCGTAGGAAAAGTCATGGTTGTAATAGACAACAAGCGTAGATATGAGGGAATTACTGAAGAATCTATAGAGAGATGCAAAGCTGAAGAAATATCTTTCTGCACAGTCCTTTCGGATTGTAAGCTGTATGATCTTATAGAGCAGAAGGAAAAAGAAATCACATATGTGACTTATCCGAATTACCATGATGAGATATATGCTAACTGGAGCTTTAAATAAGTTAAATCTCAATTTACCGATGACATTTCATTGGTGAAGAACATCATATGTTGCTAATGTCATCGGTAACAGCCCCCTAAATTCCAGTTTGTGGAGATAAAAATAGAATATAAGAATGGGCTACGAATAGCTTAGCAGGTACATGCAGTGTCAGAGATGATGCTGCTTTTTTATTACTGCGAAAGGAGGACGAGGATGAGCAAGGTAATAGCTATTTGTAACCAGAAGGGCGGCGTGGGCAAGACAACTACTGCAGCAAGCTTAAGTGCGGATCTGGCCATGGAAGGGAAGAAGGTTCTTGCCATAGATATGGACCCGCAGGCTGATCTGTCTACCTGTCTTGGTTTTGCAAGGACAGACTCACTTGAGACTACTGTGTCTGATATGATGACCAAGGCAATCAATGATGAAGCCTTCAGCTGGAGAGAAGGCCTGCTTGAAAGTAAGGACGGGGTGTATTTGCTTCCGGCTAATCTTGATCTTTCTGCCATGGAAATGAATCTTGTAAGAACTATGAACAGGGAAAGAGTACTTAAGGGATATGTAGATAAGGTTAAAAAGAACTTCGACTTTGTCATTATCGACTGCATGCCTTCACTTGGCATGATTACAGTCAATGCACTTTCTGCTGCAGACTCAGTCATTATTCCCGTACAGTCCCATTATCTGCCAGCCAAAGGTATGGAGCAGCTTCTAAAGACTGTCGGCAAGGTGCAGAAATATGTTAATCCATCTCTTAAGGTAGACGGCGTGCTGATGACCCTTGTCGATGAAAGAACGACCTTTGCTTCAGAGGTTTCTGAGATGATACGCCAGATGTATCCGAGACTCAGGATCTACACCAATCAGATTTCCATGAGAATCAAGGCGGCAGAGACTTCTGCAATGGGCGTGAGCATCTTTCAGTATGAGCCCAAAAGCGAGGTGGCAAGAGCGTATGCAGGACTTGCAAAGGAGGTGATTGGTGATGCCGCAAGAGAAAAAGCCAAGGTTCACTTTAGGGACTGTAGATGATATGTTCACAACCCAGGAGATGAGAGACGATGCAAAGCTTGCAAGGATTCACGAGATTCCGCTTGATGAGATTGACGAATTCCCAGAGCATCCATATAAGGTGAAGGACGATGAGGACATGATGAATCTTGTGGAAAGCATCAGAGAAAACGGCGTCCTTACTCCTGCTACAGTAAGGAAAAAAGAAGACGGAAGATATGAGATGCTGTCAGGTCACAGAAGATGGAGAGCATGTCAGCTTCTTGGCATGGATACTCTCAGATGTGAAATCGTTGAGCTGGACAGAGATGCCGCAACTATTTTCATGTGCGACAGCAACCTGCAGAGAACGACAATTCTTCCGAGCGAGAATGCATTTGCTTACAAGATGAGGCTGGATGCGATGAAGCGTCAAGCAGGGCGACCAACGAAAAATGCGTCGCCAGTGGCGACTAATTTAGGGCGAGCTGATGTAGAACTTGCATCACAAGTTGGAGAAGGAAAAGACAATATAAGGAGATATATCCGCCTGACTGAACTGATTCCACAGCTCCTTGAAATGGTCGATGAAGGCAAGATTGCTCTAAGACCTGCGGTAGAGATCTCATATCTTCCAAAGGATCTTCAGAAGGAACTTCTTGACAATATTGAGATGGAGGCATGTACTCCGTCTCACGACCAGGCGGTGCGCATGAAGGGACTCTTTAAGCAGGACAAGCTGACACCTGAGGTGATATCAGCCATCATGCAGGAGGAGAAGCCTAACCAGAGAGAAGGTAATCCTGCGGGATGAAAGAACAATAAAGATTCTTCCAAGAGATCTTCCTGTTAGCGAGAGGGGGGAATATATCTTAAAGACTATTGAGCACTACGGAAGGTATCTGAGAAAACAGAGAGATCTAGAAAGATGACAATTACCTTCGGAGGAAGAGAATATATGACATTACCTTTCTCTTTCGTAGGTATTAATACTTCCGTAGGTTATCTCTCTTCCGTAGATAGTAAAGCAAAGTATTTCATATGGTGGCTTTTGCACGGGGAATTATCAGCCCCTGCGAGAGCCGTCTTTTGCATGGAAAGGAGGAACAAATTTCATGACAAAAGACAAAGTAACAGCAAACGGCAGAAGGAAGTCCGTCGCGATACTGATGCTTGTCGCCATGATGTTTTCGGTGTTTGGCGCGGCACTTCCCGAGAGAGCTTTTGCGGCAGACGGAACCATCACTCTTAAGGTGGGAAGAGTGATAGATTATTCATCTCACTTCACCCATTACTTCTACGCAGTTGATAAGGACAATCCGGTGTTCTGTGCGCAGCCTTAGCTTTCGGCGCCTTCTGCAGGAACCTATTCGTACAACTTCATCGACTTTGATTCGATGCTTGCCAAGTGTCTGTACTACGGACTCGGCGGCCCGGGCTTTGAAGAATACACGAACAAGAAGCTTAGCGGTCAGTGGGATGGTGAGGATGATGCGTATGCACTGACTCACATTATCATCTCGATTGCCTATGACAAGACAACTAGTGCGGAGTCAGATCCGTTCAGGGGACTCAGTGATTCGTGGAAGAACAATGTAAAGAGTCTCTATGAATATATCAAGACTCTTCCGGATCCCCCTGCAAACTACAGGGCGTTTAGAATCAGAAACGACGGCAGGCAGGATATCCTCGGCTCCTTTAATGATGTCGGAACAATTAAGCTTAAGAAGGCATCCTCAAGCAGTGAGATATCAGAGGGCTCGGAAAGCTACTCGCTTCAGGGTGCAAAATACGGCGTATGCTGCAAGGGCAAGCTCTGCTACACGATGACAACCGATGCGGACGGAGCATGCACACTGGATAACGTTCTCGCAGCTGACTATGTGATTAAGGAAATGGATGCATCAAAGGGCTTTGCGGTTGATACTGAGAGCCATAACTGCACGGTAAAGAATGAACAGATTACAAATGTCAGCGTATCTGAGGTACCAAAGAACAATCCTGTAAGCCTCATGCTTCAGAAGGGTGATGCCGAGACAGGAAAGGCAGAGCCTCAGGGAGGAGCAAAGCTTTCCGGTGCTGTATATGAGATTAAGTATTACAAACACAAGGATGGAGGTAAGAACTTAGACAGAACCTGGAGAGTCATTACCGATTCAGAGGGAAAGGCAGAGCTTACAGATGCTTATCTTGACATGAGCTTTGAAAATTCAGCATTTTACCTGGACAGCAAGGGCAGTATATGCCTTCCGCTCGGAACAGTAACCATTCAGGAGGTTAAGGCACCTGAAGGCTATCTTCTTAACAGCAAAATCTACACAGCTGAAATCAAAGAGGGAAGTGAAACAGTAGAGACTGTAAACACCTTTAATACGCCTGTAATCGGAACAAACGATGAAGTTGCAGAGCAGATAAAGCGTGGTGACATCCAGCTTGTAAAGGTAAAGGACGGAACCATGACAAGACTTCCGGGAGTGCAGTTTAAGATAACCTCAAAAACAACAGGCGAGAGTCATATTGTCTGCACAAACGAGAACGGAATGATCGACATGTCATCGGGCTTCAATTCCCACAAGGAGGATACTAACGGAGGAACAGCCGAAAGCGGACTCTGGTTTGGCGAGATTGATGCCATTGATGACAAAAAGGGAGCACTCCTTTACGACTACTACACTCTTGATGAGATAAGAGGCGAGGGCAACAAGGGCCTTAAGCTTGCAGAAAACGTTGAGTTTAGAATCTACAGAGACAATATGAAAGTAAACCTTGGAACAGTGACAGATGATGTAATAAGCATCGGTACTACCGCAAAGGACAGCGATACAGGTAATCACATCTCACTTGCAGATAACAGGGTTACAATCATCGATACTGTAAAGTACAGAGGTCTCACACCGGGCAAGACATACAGACTTGCGGGAACCCTGATGGACAAGGAGACTGGAGAGCCGGTAACTGTAAACGGTAAGGCTGTAACCTCAGAGAAGGTTTTCACTCCGTCAAAGGAGAAGGGAACCGCTGATATTACATTCATATTCGATGGAAGCAGCCTTTCCGGAACCGAGCTGGTTGTATTTGAAAAGGTATATGATGCCAAGACCGAGACAGAGGTCGCAGGCCATGAGGACATCAATGACGAAGGCCAGAGCGTTGTAATCCCTAAGATCGGTACAAAGGCAACTGATGCTTCGGGCAAAACCAATATCATCAAGGCCGAGAAGGATCAGAAAATCACGGATGAAATTTCCTACGAGAAGCTCCTTGCGGACAAAAAGTATACCCTTACCACATGGCACACAAGGGACGGAAAGAAGATCCGCGGAACCGAGGTTACAAAGGAGTTTACCGCAGCAGCTGCAGACGGCACTGTAAAGGCAGAGCTTACCTTTGATGCTTCAGAATACGGAGATTCAGACATCACTGTATTTGAAGATCTTAGACTTGACGGAAAGCTGGTTGCAGAGCATAAGGATAAGGACGATAAGGATCAGATGATAAAGGTTGCTGCACCTAAGGCAGACGTACCTAAGACAGGCGACAGCTTTCACATGCTGCTTTGGATTATACTTGCAGCATCAATGACTGTTATCGGATCGGGTATTCTTGTAAACGAATATGTACAGAAGAGAAAGAAGAAATAGAGATTGTGGATTAGCATAAGGGGGCTTCGGCTCCCTTTTGTAATACACGGAAAGGATGGATTAAATGGCAATATGCAATGACAGAGTGGCAATGAAAGCCGGAACAAATGCAGGAATCATAGCGAATCTGCTGATGGGATTAATGGAGGAAGGAGATGCTGTAGAGAAGTTTGGAAAGACCTGGTGCAGATGCTCATTCAAAAGCATTACAGTAATCTATCCTTTCCTAAGCATGGCTCAGGTTGAGTATGCAATAGGACTTCTTAGGGACAAAGAAATCATCATAAGAAGAAAGCTAAGCTTCGGAGGCTTTGATCACACCAACTGGTATGCCTTTACGGAGTACGGGCGAAAGATAATAAAATGGGGTGATGAGCATAAAGGATACTGTTAAATGCCCCGATAACTGTCACTACAGAAACAGATATGCTCCCTTCTACAGCTTCTGCATGATGAAGGTTGTGGGAAAGCTAAAAGATGAAAAGAAAGAAGGTGAGAAAAGTGGACAGGAAACTGAAGATGAAGGTCATCACGAAGCTCCTTGATGCGGGCTTTGATGATGAGAAGAAGGTGATGAACTTCGGAATGAAGGACATGCTTCTCTGCGAGGTAAGAGGAGAGGAAATCGGTGTGGTAATCGAGCTTTAGGAGTGCGTGTTTTATGCCCTTATTTACATGAAAGCTTTTCCTTCGTAAAAAATCTGCGGTCAGGCGAACGATTTATCTTGAAAAAGTAGTGAAAATCGGCTATAATGGTAGTACTACCATAGAAAAGCAAGGAGACTATCAGTGACACGAAAAAACGACGTAGCAAATACAGAGAAGCGTATTCTGCAGGTGTGCGTAAGGCTTTTTCTCGAGAAAGGATATCACAAGGCTGCAACAGGGCAGATCTTAAAGGATGCAAAGGTTTCCTGCAGCAGCTTTCAGAACCTGTTTACAAGCAAGGAAGGAGTGCTTCTGGAGCTTGTGAAATTCATGTATGAAAACCAGTTTGGCGTAGCAGGAAGTATTACAGGATCTGAGCTTCCACCTGTATATGTATATGCGACAGAAACTGCAATTCAGCTTACACTTACAGAGCTTAATGAAAATCTAAGGGACATATATATTGAAGCCTACACACGAGAAAGCACCCTTGATTACATTCAGACGGAAACGGCAAAGAAGCTTAAGGAAATCTTCGGATCATATCAGCCTAAGCTTACAGAGCGGGATTTCTATCAGCTTGAGTTTGGAACAGCAGGGCTGATGCGAGGCTACATGGCAAACCCATGCACAGAAGACTTCACCCTGGAGCAGAAGCTTAGCACATTCCTTACTCTGGCACTCAGATGCTGCAAGGTGCCGGAGGATGAGATAGAAAAAGTCCTTTCATACATTGCAGGCCTTGACATTAGAAAGCTGGCACAGTCAGTTATGGAGGAACTGTTTGAAAAGCTTGCAATGCGATATGAATTCTCCCTGGAAGGCCTGATTACATGAGGATTGGAGTAAGAAAACTATATATTAAGAAATTAGCCGGAAAGACAGTCCGGCATGAAAATACGATAATACTAAAAAGAAAAAAGGTGAGTAGAATGAAGAAAAGATTATTAAGCATAGTGCTTTCACTGTGCATGGTGCTGGCGCTGATGCCGCAGATGGTGTTTGCGGAGAACGCTGACACTACCGAGCTGCAGGGCAAATTGACTGCGGGCGGCACGGTGAAGCTGGAAAAGGACTATGCCATCGACACGACGCTGAACGTGACAAAAGACGTCACCCTTGACCTGAACGGTCATGTAATCAAGATGACTGGCGACGGTTCAGTGATAAATGTGGGAAGCAACGGCAACCTGACTTTGAAGGACAGTAAATCGGAGGCAGGACACTCTGGGGATGACGCTTCATTGCCTGCAGGCGGGGTGATAACCAACGATTATCCAGGAGCCGAAGGCATAGGCGTGCATGTCTACGGCGGCAGCTTTACCATGAACGGCGGCACCATTTATAAGTGCCACATGGATATTGGTGGTGGTGGTGGTGGTGTGCGTGTCGAAAAATATGGCAGATTTACCATGACCGGCGGCGCCATTTGCGACTGCTCTGCACGGAAAGGTGGAGGTGTGGATGTCACAGAGAGCAGATTTACCATGACCGGCGGCGCCATTTACGGCTGTTCTGCAAAAAATGAAGGTGGAGGTGGGGTGTATGTTGCTGACAGCAGATTTACCATGACCGGCGGCACCATTTACGACTGTTTAGCAGAAGACTTTGGCGATGCTGTCACCGTCAACATTGACTCGATCGTCGATGCAAACGGCGGAACGATTAAAGGCACGGTTTTCTCATATGGACGGATTCAGAACACTGCCACAGACGGCGGTTGCACAAGATTCTATGATGAGGTTACGAATGCTACTACCAGCCTCGGCGACCATGGTACTATCAGCGGCGGCATTTACTATGGTGGTATTTCAGGCGGCGGCACAGTGGAAGACACGTATCACACTGTCAGTTTTGACTTAAACGGCGGCAGCGGTTCCATACCGAAACAGTGGTTCGTCAATATTGATACGGCACAGGCACTTGAACCTGTTGCTCCGACAAGAGAAGGATATGAATTTGCAGGCTGGTACTTGGACGAAGAACTCAAAACTCCGTACGATTTTGAAAGCGAAGTTAAAGATAACATAACCCTCTATGCTGGATGGGAAGAAGAAAAAATCACCTTGACTGTGCCTTTCACCACTACAGTTGAGGTGAGCGGAAATGCTTCACCGGGTGAGACAACCTTTAACCTCGAGGTTGTAGATTCCCATGGAAATGAACTGCAGCCGAATGATTACAATGTGGAAATTACCGCTTCTGTTGAAACAGATGGTGCAGGAGACTATAACGGTAATTTAACTTTCACAGGAACAGCGTCAGCGATTTTGAGAATGTTTGATAATGAACGTGATGAATACGGATATATATATGTTAAGCAGGCGGGTGTAAATGATTCGAACTGGGATGTTGATGAAGCAGCATGGGGGCTTTTCCATAGAAGTGTTGTTGATTTAAGTGACGAAGAAGTAGAACCTTCCCCTATCTATATTTTCCCTGCAGTAAAAGACGGTACATCATACAGTGTAGAATATGGTGAAAATGGTGTAGACAAAATGACGTTCGTCAACAAATATGCCAGATCGGCGGTCGATCCTTCAGATTCTGAGGGCACAACAAACGGAGAGGCCGACAAGGACTCAAAGGCAGACGCTGAAGATTCGGTAAAGACAGGCGATAACGCTAACCTGACTCTATGGATTGCATTGATGCTTCTTGCAGGAGCAGGAATAACAGGCACTACCATTTACACAAAAAGAAAAAGAACAAATGAATAGAATAGGCGCTGATACCAAATAACAAAGCGTCCTTACATAGCCGTCAGGTTTCAATTCGAAGCCCGGCGGCTTTTTCGTGCACCGGGTGCGTGTTTTATGCCCTTATTTACATGAAAGCTTTTCCTCCGCAAAAAAGCTGCGGCAATGCGAACGATTTATCTTGAAAAAGTAGTGAAAATCGGCTATAATGGTAGTACTACCATAGAAAAGCAAGGAGACTATCAGTGACACGAAAAAACGACGTAGCAAATACAGAGAAGCGTATTCTGCAGGTGTGCGTAAGGCTTTTTCTCGAGAAAGGATATCACAAGGCTGTAACAGGACAGATCTTAAAGGATGCAAAGGTTTCCTGCAGCAGCTTCCAGAACCTGTTTACAAGCAAGGAAGGAGTTCTTCTGGAGCTTGTGAAGTTCATGTATGAAAACCAGTTCGGTGCAGCGAGAAATGCTGCAGGAATTGAGCTTCCGCCTGTATATGTATATGCGACAGAAACCGCAATTCAGATTACATTAACAGAGCTTAACGAGAACCTCAGGGACATATATATTGAAGCCTACACACGAGAAAGCACTCTTGACTACATTCAGACGGAAACGGCAAAGAAGCTTAAGGAAATCTTCGGATCATATCAGCCTGAGCTTACAGAGCGGGACTTCTATCGGCTTGAGTTTGGAACAGCAGGGCTGATGCGAGGTTACATGGCAAACCCATGCACGGAAGACTTCACCCTGGAGCAGAAGCTTAGCACATTCCTTACTCTGGCACTCAGATGCTGCAAGGTGCCGGAGGATGAGATAGAAAAAGTCCTTTCATACATTGTAGGCCTTGACATTAGAAAGCTGGCACAGTCAGTTATGGAGGAACTATTCGAAAAGCTTGCAATGCGATATGAATTCTCCCTGGAAGGCCTGCTGACCTGAGGGCAGAAGCAAGCAAATTCTTATTGAGAAATACAGCCGGAAAGATAGTTCGGCATGAAAATACGATAATTCTAAAATGAAACGAGGGAAGAAAATGAAGAGAAGATTATTAGGCATAGTGCTTTCACTGTGCATGGTGCTGGCGCTTGTACCGGTTTCCGCAAGTGCTATGCCTATCTATGTGGATTTGAGTATCACTGGTGCGGCCTCATTGACGCTTGAAGTTGAATCCGGTGATAGTATTGAAAATGTAAAGGCAAAAATCAAAGACGAAACCGGATATCCTGAAGCGTTTCAGGTCTTAAAGTATAAAGGGAAAGTCCTAGAAAATGGAAGAACATTGGCCGATTATAATATTCAGAAAGAAAGTACCATTGAGTTATCTTTTGGATCAGAAGATGGTTTTAGCTTCACTATTTCCGATGGTGAGGTAACGATTACCGGGTATAACGGCAGTGTTGCTGATGTTGAAATTCCAAGTTTAATTCAGGATGGGGACGTTTATTATAAAGTTACAGCGATTGGAGAAAGTGCTTTTTATGGTTGCACAAACCTTGCAAGTGTAACGATTCCAAATAGCGTTACATCTATTGGAAAAGGGGCTTTTTATGGTTGCACAAGCCTTACAAATGTAACATTTGAAAACAATTCACAGCTTGCATCAATCGGAAGCTTCGCCTTTTATAATTGCACAAGCCTTGCAAGTGTAACTATCCCAAGCAGCGTTACATCTATCGGTGATGCCTCTTTTGATTACTGCACAAGCCTTTCAAGCATTATGGTTGATGAAAATAATACAGCTTATTCATCAGTGGATGGAGTGTTGTTCAAAAACAGTGGAGAAGAATTGATGAAATATCCTGCTGGTAAAACTAGTACCTCATATAGTATCCCAGACGGTGCGAAATCAATTGGCTATGAAGCGTTTATTTCTTGTTCAAGTCTGGAAAGCATCACCATTCCGGACAGTGTGACATCAATTGGCCATAGAGCTTTCCATTCTTGTTCAAGTCTGGAAAGCATCACGATTCCGTACGGTGTGACATCAATTGATAAATATGTGTTTTATAACTGTACAAGCCTTACCAGTATCACTATACCGAACAGTGTGACATCAATTGGCGATTCTGCGTTCAATTTTTGTTCAAGTCTGAAAAGTATCACCATCCCGGACAGTGTGACATCAATTGACAGGTATGCGTTTTATAACTGTAGTAGCCTAACAAGCATTACTATACCGAACAGTGTGACAGAGATTAAATGGGGAGCGTTTGAAGGCTGTGGTGGACTTACGGATGTTTATTATCTCGGCACAAAAGAGCAATGGAATCAAATAAGAATTGTTTATCATAATAGTGACCTTACTGGCGATAACAATGCAAAAGTGAGATATGTAGGAAACATAACTAAAGATTTTTCTTTTACACCGCCGAGCAATTTGACGTATGATGGAGAAGCAAAAGAAGCAACAGTCACGAAAAACAGTTCGGATTATGGTGATTTCACTGTAGAGTATTATGATGAAAACGGTCAAGTATCAGAAGGTCCGGTTAATGCAGGAACCTATACGGTTAAAATCGATATTGCGGCCAGCGATAAGTATGATGCAATATCCGGTTATGAGATTGGCCGGTTTACAATCCTGCAGGCTGAAAACAGCTTCACAAAAAACCTTTCAATAGAGGCCTGGACTTACGGTGATACACCAAATGCCCCGAATGCTGCAGCAAAATTCGGTACGCCAACATACAGCTATTCAACCGAAGAAGATGGTACATATACATCTACTCAGCCGGCAAACGCCGGGACATACTGGGTAAAAGCTACGGTAGAGGAAACGAAGAACTATACAGGACTTGAGGATAAAATACAGTTTACAGTAGCAGAAAAAGCAGCACCTGGAACTTCAGATGACAGTAACAATGACAATGACTCAAAGTCAGATAAAAACTCAGCAAAGACCGGAGACGATACTAACCTTGCTCTGTGGCTTGCACTGATGCTTCTTGCAGGCGCAGGAATAACAGGCACTGCTGTTTACACAAGAAGAAAAAGAACAAATGAATAAACAAAACGCTGATACGAAATAACAAAGCGTCATAACACAGCCGTCAGGCTCTTTCAATTTGGAAAGGTCTGGCGGTTATTTTTATGCCCAAGAAAGGAGAAATTATGTCAAGAAAAAATAATAAACGGGAACCACCGCAGAAGTGGGAAAGCATAAGTGACCATGAACGCTTTGTCAGAATCTTTGAGAGTATGATTGAATCACCTGCATTCAAAGCTCTATCACCGGTAGCAACGAGGATTTATCTGATCCTTAAGAATGAGTACAGAGGAAACTTTACGATGAACAATATCACCTGTCCTTATTCAACCATGGAGCAGTATGGTATCAGCAGGAACTCAATTCCACCTGCATTAAGACTTCTTGAAGCTCTGGGATTCATTGTCAGAGAACCGGGGAATCTTATGAGAGAGCCTACTGTTTATCATTTCTCGGACAAGTGGAAGGATATCCAAGATATTGAGACTGCCGGAAAGATAAAGAAGGAGCTCAGAGAGAGAATCAACTGGGAGAAGAACAATCGCAAAGAGCTGGCCCAGGCATATGACGATAAGTAATCGCCCTATGCCTGGTATATATATAAGGAGTCGCAATTTTAATACCGATAGGAGTAACAAAAACACCACTAACAAGTATTAAAAGTAATACCGACACAGTATTAAAAATGGGGCTTGTTTTTATTTTGGGAGAAAGTAGGATGAGCAAATGGCAGATAAAATCTTAACGCCGCTAAAGGCGATACGCGCAAAATGTATGGATTGCTGCTGTGGGCAGGCTAAAGAAATCAAGCTTTGTAATCTGAAAACTGCCCCCTATACCCATACAGAATGGGAAAAAGACCGAAGGTTGATAAAGATATCGATGAGTGTGATAACGAAGAAAAAACCATAAGCTAGCCGGCACTTTTTGGGAAATGCGCACCAAATAAGTGCTTTTTTTATTGCCCGGTATCCTACAGCAGTAAGCAGCACCGTGCATGAAAGCTACAACTATTGCAGCAGATAAGACATTAGCTAAGCCCTCGGCGCTTGAGAGCGAAATACACACCTTGCACAAACCTGAGGTTTATGACAAGAAGTATTTCGTTCTCCGAAGGCCCTGCGGGGCGGGTCTGCTTCCCAAAGTGAAAGGAGGAAACATGAAGGGTTTCACTTTTGTCAGACAGACGAAGCTCCATGATGTCTGCGGTCGCGTGAGATATATCAGCAGCCATGAGGAGCAGGAGCACCTTTACGCCACTTACGAAACGAACGAAGCTCCCTTTTGGGAGGATCTCGCTCGCGAGAGTCAGGCGGAGTTCAAGAAGTCCGGTGCTCCCGTCAAGTGCATCGAAGCAAGAGAACTTGTGATTGCATTGCCGAAAAGTTTACAGCAGTTTAATCCAAATGAACTGCTGAAGTATTTTACAGAGGAATTTAAGAAGAAGTATGGAGTTGAGTGCTCGTCAGCTCTGCACCACAACCCGAGAAAGACAAACTATCATATTCATCTGATTTACTCGGAGCGAACACTACTTGATGATCCGGTAAAGAAAGTTGCAGGAAGAAATCTTTTTTTCAATGCAAAGGGAAAGAAGGTCAGAACAAAGAAAGAGATTATTGATGCAGACGGTAATCTTTTGCCCGGCTGCCGCATACTTCCTAAAGGTGAAGTCTATGAGCAGCAGATGTTCAGCAGCAAGGACGAAACTTTCAAGAGCCGGGCTTTCATAAGAGAGGTCAAGCATCACTACACAGAGATAATGAATCAGCTTTCCAGACCTGATGAGAAGCTGAAGGTGTTCAACCCGGATGGACCATACCTTGCAACAAAGAAGATTGGAAAACACAATCCACTTGAAAAAGAAATCCGAGAGGACAACAGGGTTCGTGATGAATGGAACAGGCAGGTGAATGTTAACTTGAAATACGGAATACCGGAAGAGTCAATGAAGGTTATGAAGCAGACAGAAATCATTGAACCGATAGCAGAGTCGATGGCAACACCTGAGAGCAACAGGTCTGCATTCAGACAGATTGTTCTTCGGGCAGCTGCTACAGCTCGCAACTGTGCGAAGCAATTCTACTTTGCCGAGCCGGAGCAGAAAAAAGCATATTTGGCTCTCTTAAGGATTTCATAGCGAAGTGCAGAGTGCCGGAGAGAAACAGAACTGTGAAGGAGCGTGATGGATGGGAAAGATAATATGAGACACAAAATATCTTTGACAGAATAAAACCGAGAATATATAATAGATATAGAAAAGATGCTACCGAATATACGGTTAGCCACAAGTGAAAATTAGTTATGAAAATAACCGCTTTCGTTTGCAGACTGGGCAGTTATTTTTGTGATTTATTGTCGGTGACAAGCAGTCATGCATTATAAATGTATGGCTGTTTTTTTCTTTGATAACAAAACTACCCTTGACAAAAGTGGTTCCATAATCACTTCGTGGTGAACTCGGTTTCATTCAAGGACGGAAAGCGATGCAGGGCAAAGCGCTGGTACGACTTCAACAAGGTGTCGGATGAAATCTGCAGAGAGTACGGCCTCAGCGTGATAGAGAATCCGCGAGGCAAAAGCGTCCCTGCTTTTGTATATAACGCAGAGAAGGCAGGTGTGCCTACAAGACTTAATCTTGCAAAGGCAGCAGTGGATGAAGCAATCGAAGCTTCCCAGAATCTGCATGAGTTTAGAATGGCGCTGAAGGCCATGGGTTACAGCTGCAATCTGGATTCTTCGAGGAAGTACTGGACGATTAAACAGAAGGACTGGCAGCGGCCTATTAGGATGTACCGTATGGGAGATGCCTATACAAACGAGAATATTA
Source organism: Anaerofustis sp. LCP19S3_F7 (assembly GCF_052119445.1). Classification (NCBI taxonomy): domain Bacteria; kingdom Bacillati; phylum Bacillota; class Clostridia; order Eubacteriales; family Eubacteriaceae; genus Anaerofustis; species Anaerofustis sp. LCP19S3_F7. The sequence continues at coordinate 227,981 of NZ_JBQKFF010000002.1, forward strand.
TCTCAAGACTCGAGCGAGAAGCTGAGAACAAAATGTTCAGCTCGTTTCAGAGAATCATTGTAGTGAAGAAGAGGCAGTACGGGATGCAGACAAGAGGCGACAGAATCAGAAAGGTAGGAGGGCTCAAGGGTCTGTATCTCCATTACTGCTATCTTCTGGGGTATCTGCCAAGGTATACGAAGAGACCGGCTAAGGTATCACCTCTGCTTCGCGACGATCTTATCAAGATGGATAGGCTAGCAGAAGAAACTCGAATGCTTTGCAGGGAGAACATAACAACAATGGAGGAGTTACGGGAGCGCATTGCAAGATGCAGCGAGACCATTGAGCAGAAAACATCTGAGAGGGGCGAGATTTATACGAAGTCAAGACGCAAAATCCCGGAGGATGAAAGACAGAGCCTGCGAAAGCAGGCTACTGCGATAAGCAGAGAACTTAAAGACCTGAGGAAAGAACTGAAAATGCTCGAAAGCATAGAAAGCAGGTCAGCGGTTATTGAAGAAAAGATTAAGGAAACAGAAAAAGAAAGTGAGGTGAAGAAGGATGAACGCAGGCGGTGATGCAGCAGAACAGGTAGTAAGGATGTCACTTGAAGGAGTTGAGGTTGCGGCCAGAATATCAGGCGAGGGTGCCAAGCAGCTTGCAATCCTTATCGCTGCAGTTCTTAAGGAAGAGCAGAAGACACATGGCAAGGCCAGACTTTCCAATATGATAAAGTCCGGCAACGAGCTTAAGGTGTTTACTGTGCAGCAGAAAGACCTTAAGACTTTTGCCAAAGAGGCAAAGAGGTACGGAGTGCTTTACAGCATTCTTCGCGAGAAGGGAAACAAGAATCCCGATGCAGCGATAGATATTATCGCAAGAGCGGCCGATGCTCCGAAGATAAACAGGATTGTTGAGAGGTTCAATCTCAGCACAGTGGACAAGGCTTCTGTTGTAAGAGACATGGAGGCAGAGAGAAATCCCGCCCGGGCAAAGACAGAAAAAGACCCTCAGTCTTTGCACAGCTTGAACGGGGCAAAAGATTCCCGTATGGGTAAGAACGAGAAGCCATCCGTCAAAGCGGAGCTTGATAAGTACAGAGACGATACCGGGAAGGAGCAGAGATGTGTGGCTCCCAGAAGAGATTATCAAGGCAGAGCAAATGTACGGAAGCTTACTCCGAAAAAGAAACCAGTAAAGGAGAGGTAGCATGATAGGTGAAGATAAATATGTATTAACGCTTGATGAAGCTACGCAGGGCCTCATCATCAATGCTCTTCTCGAGTTCAGAGAATCGAAGCTCAAGGAGGGCATGGACGTGGAATGGATTGGCGAAGTCATAATAGATATCTGCAATGCTCCCAGGCGCAAAAGCAGAATTGCAGGTGAACGCCATGAAAGATAAGGAATGGGTAATCTATGGAGCTAGCGGACTTGTGCCGGTCGTATGGCTGGCACTCCTTGTCGCTCCATGCATGAAGGACGGCCTGGTATCGGCCATGGAGCCTATTCTCGAGGCACTTGCCAATCCGTTTGCCGTAAAGCTCAGCGGCGAAAGTCTGAAGTGGGCAGCGATTGAGATTGCTGCATATCTTATGGGAATCGGAATTTATTTCAGCACCAGAAGGAACTATCGTCGCGGTGAGGAGATGGGGTCGGCAAAGTGGGGTGATGCGGCAAAGCTTAACAAAAGGTATGCCGCGAAGGCTCCCGGAGAAAGCAAGCTGCTTACACAGAATGTAAGAATCGGTCTTGACGGAAGGGCGCACAGAAGAAATCTGAACGTACTCGTGTGCGGCGGTTCAGGCTCGGGCAAAACGAGATTCTATGTGAAGCCAAATCTCATGCAGGCCAACACATCTTTTGTTTGCCTTGATCCAAAGGGGCAACTAAAATATGAACGAGCATTAAATTTGCCTTCAAAGTTTACATATTTTAGAGAAAGGAGATGGCAGAAATGGCTAAATTTAAGGCTTTACGGCTTACTGCCCTCTACGAGCGACTCTCTAAAGATGATGAACTTAAGGGTGAATCTAACAGTATTTCCAATCAGAAAAAATACTTAGAGGACTACGCTCGTAAGAATGGCTTTCTGAACCTAAAGCATTACACAGACGATGGTTTCACCGGAACCAACTTCAAAAGACCGGGATTTCAGGAGATGATTGCCGATGTTGAAGCAGGCAAAATTGACACAATAATTGTTAAGGACATGAGCCGATTTGGAAGAAACTATCTTCAGGTCGGCTTCTATACTGAAATGGTATTCCCTCAGAAGAATGTGAGGTTCATTGCAATCAATAACAGTGTTGACAGTGATAATCCGGTGGACAATGATTTTACCCCGTTCCTGAATATCATGAATGAGTGGTATGCGAAAGACACAAGCAACAAGATAAAGGCTGTGTTCAATTCTAGAATGAGTGAAGGTCTCAGATGCTCCGGGAGCATACCATATGGATACAACAGACTTCCCGATGACAAACAGAAGCTTGTTGTTGACCCAGTTGCTTCTAAGGTAGTAAAGCGAATCTTTGATATGGCTTCGGTGGGAACGCCTATATCAGAGATAGCAAAGATATTAGAAGCTAAGAAGGTTCTCATTCCGTCAGCCTATACAGCAAAGTACCACCCGGAACAGAACAACAACAGGACTTTCAAAGACCCATACAGATGGAGATACGGAACTATCAGCGACATTATCAACCGCAGAGAGTATCTCGGTCACACAGTACTGAAAAAGTCAGAGAGAGCAAACTTCAAGATGAAGAATCGAAAAGCTGTTGCCAAGGAAGATCAGCTGCTGTTTGAAAACACCCATGAGCCGATAGTATCTCAGAAAATCTGGGATAAAGCTCAGAAGTTTAGACAGCGGGCAAGAAGCAAAAGAGTGAACCCTGCCGGAACATTTACGGAAGGACATCTTCTGGGAGGACTCGTTTTCTGCGCTGACTGCGGGAGCAGAATGAGAGCTGCGGTTGGCGGCACTGATAGAGAGCATCCGTATTTCTCGTTCAGATGTGGTAAGCACGCATCTGATAGAAGGGTATGTTCATCTCATAATATTGGTGAAGTATCTTTAGAAAAGCTGGTGCTGACTACAATACAGAGAATAATGAGCAGAGTTGAAATTGATGAGGAAGCCTTTGCAGAAGAACTGAAAGAGAAGTATGAACAGAAGCACGAAGAGATACCGAACCGGGATAAGACAGCACTGGCAAAATGCAGAAAAAGATATGACGAAGTTGACAGCCTTATCAAAGGTCTTTACGAAAACTATGTTGCAGGAATACTTCCGGAAAGACAGTATCACTCTCTGATGATTCAGTATGACGAGGAGCAAGAAAATCTTGAGAAGGAAATCACTGAACTTGAGGCTCGTATGGAAATATTAAAATCGGAGCCGGTTCAGCTTCAGAAGTTTATTGATATTATCAGGAAGTTTAAGTATCCTGAGGAACTTACCTCATTGATGGTTAATGAACTGATTGATAAAATCATCGTTCATGATTTCTCAGGGGCAGGAAGCAGTAGAACTCAGAAGGTAGAAATTCATTTTAATTTTGTCGGTGAGATAAATCTCGCATATACCGAAGAAGAACTCAATGCAATTCAGGCTGAAAAAGAAGCGAAAGAGCTTGCAAAGAAAGAAGCACAAAAGGAACGTGAAAAAGAGTATCGTGCGAGGAAGAAAGCTGAACGCTATGCAGCCAATGAAGGTCACAAGTTCGCCAAGAGGATATGCGAACAGTGTGGTAAAGAATACTGGCCGAACAGCAGTAAACAGAAGTATTGTTCTTCGGAATGCAAGTATGCACATGACAGAGAGGTCATGCTAGCGAAACGATATGAGGAAAAAGGAGACCACATCTTTACTCAGAAAATATGTAAAGTGTGCGGTAAACCTTTCTGCCCGTCCAATGGCAGGGAGGTGATGTGTTCCGAGGAATGCAAGGAGAAGAATAGCAAGGAATACCGTGAGAAGTATACTAAAGAGCATCGTGAAGCCATAGCTGAACAAGAAAAGAAGAAGCGTGAAGAGAAGAAAAAAGCTGCAATGGCAGAGAATGATGGACATCTATATCCGGCAAAGATATGTGAGCAATGTGGCAAGGAATACTGGCCGACAAGACCATCACAGAAGTATTGCTCAAAAGAATGTGGAAGAGCTCATGAGAATTTCGTCAGAATGAATCGCGATCTGGCTGAGAAAGAAGGACATAAGTTCTTTAAGAGGCAATGCGTTGTATGCGGTAAAGAGTTCTGGCCTAGCGGTCCTAATTCAATCTGCTGCTGCGATGAGTGCCGAAAACAGCGAATCAGCATTCGAAAGCAAGAGAACTACGATACTGTGAAGCGAGCTGCTGTGTAGTCAGTTGCCCGCTTCTTTTTTATGAGAGGCTCTCTGGGGTCTCAAAGTACATAAGGATGTTATGATGAAAAGAAGGTTTAAGCTTGATGACTATGAGGTAAATATTTGCAGCATAGTCAAGCAAATGGACACACTTTTTAAATACATTTTAAGGAAAGACAGAATTATTCCTGCCTTTCCATGTAGAAATCCTATATTTCATCTGGAGTGTAATCACCAAGTGAAGAATGAGGGCGTTTAGAGTTGTAACGGTTTATGTACTCGAAGCAGCAAAGACGCAGTTCATCCTGATTGCGGAATGACTTTCGATTTATACATTCTCGTTTCATATGACGAAAGAAACTTTCGCAACATGCATTGTCATATGGATAGCCCTTCTTGGAGAAAGACTGAACTGCATTACATTTCTCAAGAGTCTGGCGAAATGTTGTAGCGGTATATTCGGATCCTTGATCTGAATGAAAGAGTACATAATCAGGCTCTCATCTGTTGGAGTAAGCATTTTTAAACGCGGATTCAGTTAGATCGACATTGTGCCGGTTGTGAACTCTCCAACCAATTACTTTTCTTGAAAATAAATCAATAACAACGCAAAGATAATGGAATGAACCATTAACTTTGATGTAAGTAAAATCACTTGCCCAGACAGAGTTAGGACTTGTGGGATTGAACTGCTGATTAAGGTGATTAACGCATGGATCATTATCTTTCCAGGATCCTTTGCATTTAGGCTTTTCAGTGGAACGTTTTGGAAGATTCATAGTGTTCATCAGACGGTACACTCTGCCGAGACTGATGTTAATGCCATAATCACGTTCTAATACACGACGGATTTTGTAAGCACCAAGAGAGTTATCATAATCAGTATAGATTTGCAAAATGTGTTTACGAATGACTTGGTTCTCTTCAGTGCGAGGAGCCGGTTCTGAATAAAAATGCTTGTAATAAGTGCTGCGGTTTACTTTAAGAACTCTACACAGAGTCTTGGTATCATACTGATGACGCAGCTTATGAACAGCATCTAATCGTTGCTTGAGTGTGGCGTGAATATGGCAATCGCTTTTTTTAGTATTTGATTTTCTTCTTCAAGTTGGGCCATACGTTTTTGAAGTTCCTTGACCTGCTTGGCAGTGAGAACTTCGCCGTCATCAGTTTCAACGGTTGAATACTGCTTAATCCATCTGGTAAGAGCAGTTTGAGATACGCCATACTCTTTGATAAGAGAGGCTTGGGTTTTACCATTGTGGTAAAGCTCTACGAGGGTTCGTTTGAAATCCTCATCGTAACGTTGTTTTGTGGACATAAAAGATACCTCCTTTTGGTGTCTAATTTAATAGTAAGTCTATTTAACAAATGTGTCCACTTTAATAAGTATAATGCAATGGTTTTAATCATTGTTTTTTTATTAAAAAAAGAGATATTTTATTAAATATCTCTGGAAAAACTGTTTATGTAATTATTAAATTGTTGTAAAATCTTTTTTTCTTTTGGATTAACATAGAATTTATTTTTTATTAATGCTTTTTGTAATCTTTCATATCTGTATGTTCCTGCGGTTTTAGAAATATTACATAGTTGTGATAATTCTTCAGAAGAAGATATATTCATTTCTTTTAAAACACAAAGAGGGGCTAAAAGTCTTATGGCAAATATGTTTGCTTCGGTTTCCATTTCGTTGTATGTTTTAGTTTTATCTTTACTATGTTCAAGTAAAATATGACCTAGTTCGTGGGCTATTGTGAATCTATTTCTACAGGAATTATTTACAGATTTATTAAAAAAGATTATTTTTTCATTATCTTCAGTTATATATGAAAATCCATCTTTATATGTCTTTGCAATTTCACTATTATTATCATAATATCTTATTTTTATATTTAATTCTTTACATATATGAATGATATCAACAGGAAGTTTATTTGTTTTTGTTTCTCTTAAAATGTACCAAACTAAATGCTGTATATTTTTATAATTATTTAAATCTATTTTATTCATCTTTTGTAATTAGAATAGTATTTTCTTTTAGTTTATTTAGTTCGTATTTACTAAGAGAGTTATAGCTTATTCCATCTTCTCTAGCTATCATTTTTAAATTATTATTTACTTTCTTTTTTCTGTTTCCAACTTCAAATTCTTCTAAGATATTATTAACATTATATATATCGCATAGATTTAAAAAAATATCGGGGTTTGGAAGTCGTTGTCCACTTTCCCAACCGTATATTGTTTTTATTGCAACATTTATATTTCTTTTTTCCAAAAGATGTTTGACTTCATCTATTGTCAACTTGTTTTTTCTTCTAAGTTCTTTTAATTTTAGTGAGATTTCTTCCTTGCTCATATTGTTAACTCCTTGTTTTCAATCATATATAAAAGTCACTTTTTTGTCAATATTTTGTCAATAAATATTCTTCGATTTGAAGAGTATTTATTGACAAAGTTTTTATGTAATATTATAATAAAATAAAAATTCTTCAAAACGGAGAAGATATTATGATGGATAAGAAATTGGATGATGGAGTAGGGAATACCGATAATGCCAGTAAAAATTTATCGAAATATATACTGGATAATAATATTGATATTAAACAAATATGCAGAGAAACAGGTTTAAATTATAATGACGTAAAAATTAGCATTAATGAAAATAGAAAAAGTTTGGATGTAGATGAATTTCTTGAGATATGTAGTTATATAAATAAAGATCCAAAAAATTTTAAATAATATAAGTTATAGGGGGAGAGTTTTAAATATGACAAAAGATGACATATATAATCTTTATAAGATTATATATGCGATTGATGAAGATTTTCATTTTTTGTTAAAAGACATTTTAGAGCCTGACAATTTTGATATTGAAGTATTTTATTATGCTGATTTTGAAAAAACACAATAATATCTAAGTAAAAATACTTAGATATTATTGCGTTTTTTATTTTTCTATATTTGTTTGTGTTTGATATAAATCTTCATAAGATTCTTCTTCATCATTACTTTTAGGTATGTTTTGCATTAGTCCGGTACATTCTGTTGATGAAATGGTTTTTGAATTTTTTAAGAAATCAGTATCAGGTGGGTTTAGATCTTTTTTGTTTATTTTCATAATAACCTCCTTAATATTTATTTTCCCAAAAAATAAATAAAATATTAAAAAAAGAGCCTTAAGGCTCTTTTTTATTCTTCAAATTGTGAATTGTAAAGATTTGCGTAAAATCCATTTTCTTTCATTAATTCATCATGTGTACCTTGTTCAATAATATTTCCTTCATTCATTACAAGTATTAAATCTGCATCTTTTATTGTTGATAATCTATGTGCAATTATAAAACTTGTTCTTCCTTTTACTAAGGTATCCATTGCTTTTACAATTAATTTTTCTGTTCTTGTATCAACGGAACTTGTTGCCTCATCTAAAATTAAAATTTTAGGGTCTGCAAGTAATGCTCTGGCAATTGTTAAAAGCTGCTTTTGCCCGCTTGAAATATTACTTGCTTCTTCGTTTAGTACCATTTGATATCCATCAACATTTGTTTTGATAAAATGGTCAACGTGAGTAGCAATTGCAGCTTGTTCTACTTCTTCATCAGTTGCGTTTAAGTTACCATATCTAATGTTATTCATTACTGTATCATTATATAGCCATGTATCTTGTAAAACCATACCGAACATTTTCCTTAAGTCTCTACGTTTGTACTCATTTATATTTACACCGTCAACTTTTATTGAACCGCTGTTTATATCATAGAATCTCATTAATAATTTTACTATTGTAGTTTTACCAGCTCCTGTAGGTCCAACTATTGCAATTTTTTGTCCTGGTTTTATTTTAGAAGAAAAATCTTTAATGATAGGTTTATTTTCATCATATCCAAAATATACATGGTCAAATTCTACGCTTCCTTTAACATTATTTAGATTAACTTCTTTAGGTTCATTTGTTGTTTCTTTTTCATCTTCTTCTCCTAAGAATTCAAAAACTCTTTCAGCAGCGGCTGCTGTTTGTTGAAGAATATTAGAAACATTTGCAAGTTGTGTTATAGGTTGAGTAAAGTTTCTTACATATTGTATGAATGCTTGTATATCACCAACTGTTATAAATCCTTTTGTTGCTCTATATCCACCAAGAATACAAATTGCTACATATCCGAGGTTACTGATAAAACTCATGATAGGTTGCATCATTCCTGATAAAAATTGTGATTTCCAAGCTGAATGATATAGAGTATCGTTATATTCATTGAAATCATTGATTGATTGCTCTTCTCTGTTAAATGCTTTAACAATAGAGTGTCCTGAATACATTTCTTCAATATGTCCATTAACATGTCCAAGATATTCTTGTTGACTTCTAAAATATTTTTGAGAGAAGTGTATTACAGTCATAATGAATATTGAAGAAATAGGAATGATTAGTAAAGCAATAATAGTCATTGTGATATCTATGCTTGCCATCATTATTAAAATACCAATTACCGTTGTAATACTTGTTATTATTTGTGTAACACCTTGGTTTAAGTTTTGGTTTATTGTATCTACATCGTTTGTTATTCTTGATAAAACTTCACCTGTTTGTTGTGTATCATAGTATTTTAAAGGTAGAGTATTTATTTTATGAGAAATATCTTTTCTAAGGTTGTATGTTAAATTAGTTGTAACACCTGTCATTATATGTGCTTGTAAATAAGAGAATATGGCAGATATTAAATATAGACATACTAATATAATAAGTATTTTTCCAATATAAATAAAGTCAATTCCTGTTGCAGTACCTGCAATTTTTCCCATTACGCCTTCAAATACTTTTGTAGTTGCTTTTCCAAGTATTTTAGGTCCTACTATATTAAATACAGTTGAAATTACTGCAAATATAAAGACAATAAATATTTGTAATTTTTTTGTTCCGAGATAATGGAGAAGTTTTTTCATTGTTCCTTTAAAATCTCTTGCTTTTTCTCCGCCTCTCATTGCAGGCATTCCTCTCATAGGTCCTCTTCTATGATTACTCATTGTTTCTTACCTCCTCTTCTGATAATTGAGATAAGGCTATTTCTTTATATACTTCACAATTTTGCATTAATTCTTTATGTGTGCCTTTTCCTACGATTTCTCCATCGTCAAGTACTATTATCTGCTCAGCATGCATAATTGTGCTAATTCTTTGAGCAACTATAATTATCGTAGCATCTGATAATTCTTTATTTATTGCACTACGAAGATTTTTATCTGTTTTGAAATCAAGGGCAGAGAAACTATCATCAAAGATGTATATTTCAGCATTTTTTACAATTGCTCTTGCTATTGATAATCTTTGTCTTTGACCTCCGGAAACGTTAGTTCCTCCTGATGCAATTTCAGTTTCGAAACCATCCGGTTTTTCTTTTATAAATTCACTTGCTTGTGCAATGTCACAAGCTTTCCATAATTCCTCATCTGTTGCATTTTCTTTTCCATATTCAAGATTAGATCTTATTGTTCCTTTGAATAAGACTCCTTTTTGAGGAATGTATCCTATTTTATCTCTTAAATATGTTTGATTAATATCTTTTATGTTTACTCCATCAACTAATATTTCACCTTTACTTGCTTCAAAAAGTCTTGGTATTAATTGTACAAGAGTTGATTTACCGCTTCCCGTAGAACCTACAATAGCAGTAGTTTCACCTTTATTAGCGGTAAAGTCTATATTGTGAAGCACATATTCACTAGCACCCGGATAAGCGAAAGAAACATTTTTGAATTCAACAACTCCTTTTTTGTTATCATCAAAAAGTTTTTCTTCCTTAGGGTCTTTTAGTTCTAATGGTGTTTGTAAAACTTCATTTATTCTGTTAGCAGAAACACTAGCTCTTGGAACCATGATAAACATCATTGAAATCATTAAGAACGCCATAATTATTTGCATTGCATATTGGATAAATGCCATCATATCTCCAACTTGAAGAGTACTTGCTTCTATTTGGTTTGCTCCAACCCAAACAATAAGAAGTTGTACAAGGTTCATAACTAGCATCATAAATGGCATTAAGAACATCATGAATCTATTAACAAATAAGTTATTTTTTGTTAAAGTTTTATTTGTTTCATCAAATCTTTTTTCTTCAAAATCTTCTGTTCCAAAGGCTCTTATAACCATAAGTCCTGATAAATTTTCTCTTGCAACTAGATTTAATTTATCTGTTAATTTTTGTATTTTCTTAAATCTTGGAAGTACAACACTGAAAGCTATCATCATAAATCCTAAAATAACTATTACTGCAAGAAGAATTATCCAACTCATTGATGTACTAGAGCTAAGAGCTTTCATTATTGCAATAACTCCCATTATAGGAGCATAACATAATATTCTAAGTCCCATTACTATAAGCATTTGAATTTGGGTAATATCATTTGTGGTTCTTGTGATAAGAGAAGATACCGCAAATTTATTAAATTCTACATTAGAGAAACTTTCTACTTTTGCAAAAACATCTTTTCTAAGTGTTCTTGCAACTCCTGCTGCAGTTCTTGATGCAAGGAAACCTACTAAAATAGCACAAACAGCAGATACAAGAGCAATTAGAAGCATTTTAACGCCAATATTGATAATATATGATGATTGAACATCTTCAAGGTTTAATCCTATTTGTTGATACTCACCTTTTATATAAGTACAAGCAATTTGAGATATGCTTGTTTCGGGAATGTTGTCAAGTTGAGAGTTTATTTTATTTAAAAGTTCATCTCTATTTTCTTTTGGCATGTCCTTTATTATAGAAAACATATCAGTATTACTTGACATCATTAAACTCATATCAGCTGTTTTATTATCACCTTCTTTTGTATCGATATCAAATAAATTTTGTTTTTGCATGTTTTCAGGGTTATCAATAAAACTTACGATAATTTCACTTTTCCCAACTGCTAAATTTAATGAATTAATAACATCTTTGTTTGCATCATCTTTAAGAACATATACATTTTCTTTTTCAAGGATAGGGTATTCTTCCTTATATTCTTCATAATCATTATTTTCTTTTGTAACTTTTGAATAAATGCTGTCAAGTTGTTTTTGTTCATTTTCTTCTAAGAAAAATTTAACTTTTTCATATTTATTTTCTCTTATTACATTTGGAAGGTTGTTCTCAATACCACCGTTTTGTATTCCGTAGTCTACTATCTTAGACATGTAATCAGGTAGAGATAGTTCGCAATTTGCCTGTATTAATAGAAATACAATTGAAAAAATAATAGAGAAAATAAATGGTTTTAAGTATTTTCTTAATTTAATCATTATAGGTCATTTCCTTTCTGGTTATTTTGGGATATTTCTACTATTTCTTTAAAAATATCCGTAAGTTGATTTACTTTTTCTTTCCCTAATTTTTCGATAATATTCATAAGTTCACTGAATTTGGATTCAAAAGTATCATTAAACATTTTTTTCCCTTTTGGTGTTATTTCTACTTTGAATTTTCTTCTGTCTTTTTCATCCATTATCCTTACTACATATCCTTTTTTTTCAAGGCTATTTAACGTTTGTGTGACTGCCGGTCTTGATAATTTAGTCTTTTCGCTTATTGTTGAAGGTAAAACACTGTCAATATTTTTTTCTTTTTTCTGTTTTATTAAAAAAGCAAGAAGAAAAAATTCAGACTTTGGAAGTTTAATGTCACATTCCGCTTTTGAACCTAAGATTTTACCGATAGAGTGCAGATAATAAATAAATTCTTTAATTTCTTTTTTTTCAATTTTATCTTGCATTTCTTTATCCTCTTTAAAACAAAAAAAAGCAACAAATAGTTAAGTTACTTAATTATTTTGCTGCTTAATTATATTACTGAGATGTTTATATGTCAATATAAAATAATTTTTATAATGAAATTTTAATAATTTGCATGTCTAAGTAAAGTTCTTATTTCGCCTATAAGGTATAAGGATCCTACAAATGCATATATATATTCACTATCTTTTTCTATTAACTCAATTGATTTTGACGTATCTGTGATATAGGATACATGGGCATTTTTATCAATTTGTTTTATTTTTTCATACATATCTTTGCTTGAAAAAGCACGATTGTTATTTGGTGTTAAAGTATAAATTTTTTCTGCCTTTGGCAAAAGTTTTTTTAACGAACTATCTATATCTTTATCTGCAAGCATACCAAAAAATAGTATTATTTTCTTATCTTTAAAATAAAGGTTTAAGTTGTTTACAAAACTTTCAATTCCTTCTTTATTATGCCCTCCATCTAATATTATTATTGGATTTTTGGAGAAAATTTCAAATCTTCCATTAAAATGTATATTTTCTAATGCAGTTAGTATATCTTCTTTTTTTATTTTATATCCAAGTGAATAAAGTACTTCCAAAGTTTGTAAAACCGTTAATGCATTATAAACTTGATTTTTACCAAGTAAAGAAAGTTTAAATTCATTTATACTAAAAGGATTTGTTTTTTTATATTTTATTTTGCTTCCGTCAAAACTGCTTTCTATTAATTCAATATCTTCTTTTTTAGGTAAATAAAAAGATGCATTTTTTTCTTTTGATATTTTTATAAGTTCATCTACAGCTTCTTTATCAGAAGGATATATTACGACATTTGAATTTGTTTTTATGATTCCTCCTTTTTCGTATGCAATCTTTTTTAAAGTATTACCAAGTTGTTCAACATGGTCAAAACCTATTGATGCAATAACGCTTATTAGAGGATTATCTACAACGTTTGTAGCATCTAATCTACCTCCAAGCCCTACTTCAAGTATAACTATATCAACATCTTTTTCTTTGAAGTAAAGTAGTGCGGCTGCAGTTATTATTTCAAATTCTGTAGGATGAGGGAAATTATTTTTTATCATTTTATCTATTTTATCTTTAACTTCTGATACGTAATATGCTATATCCTCATTTGAAATGTCTATACCGTTTATTTTTATTCTTTCATTAAACTTTTCCAAAAAAGGTGAAGTGTATAGACCTGTTTTGTATCCGGACTTTGATAAAACAGCATTTAACATTGTTGAAATAGAGCCTTTTCCGTTTGTTCCTGCTATGTGAATTACCTTTAAATCATCTTGAGGGTTTCCTATAAGCCTAAGTAATTCATTGATATTATCAAGTCCAAGTACAGATCCGAATTTATTTGTAGAATGTATAAAATTTATTGCTTGTTCGTAGTTCAATTTGTATCTCCTTAATATAAAAACTTGATTAAAATTATACCATATTTTTGAAAAAAATCGGGAGTAATATATAATATTTTGAAATATTCAGAAAATTGTATCATTTTACTTGACAAAAGAAAATAGTAAGGGTAAGATAATAACAATTATTAATATATTTTTATATTAATTAAAAAAATTAGTTAGGGGTATAGACGATGAAAAAGACAATGAAAAAAGCTGCTGCTTTACTTTTGTCTGCAACAATGCTTGTAGGATTTAGTGCATGTGGAGGAAGCAGCGCAGAAAATTCAGACACAATTAAAATAGGGGTTAACTATGAATTGTCAGGTGACGTTGCAACATACGGACAAGCTTGTACAAAAGGCGTTGAAATGGCCGTTAATGAAGTAAACGAAGCTGGCGGAATAAATGGTAAAAAAGTTGAAATTGTTAAAATTGATAACAAATCAGATAACAATGAAGCTATGAGTGCTGCAACAAAACTTGCAAGTAAAGAAGGCGTAAGTGTTATGATTGGACCTGCTACTTCAGGTGCTTTCAAAGCAACAATCGCAGCTGCAAATCAATATAAAGTTCCTGCAATTACATGTTCAGGTACATCAGATGATATTACAGTAGATTCAAACGGAAATGTACAAGAATATATATTTAGATTATGCTATACAGACTCATTACAAGGTAGCAAAATGGCTGAATTTGCAACTAAAAAATTAAATGCAAAATCAGCAATCGTTTTGGCTGATACATCAAATGATTATTCAAACGGACTTGCAAAAGCATTTGAATCAGAATTTAAAGCAAATGGAGGAACAATCGTATCAACAGAAACATTTACAGCTCAAGATAAAGATTTCTCTCCTGTACTTACAAAAATCAAAGATAAAAAAGCTGATGTAATCTACTTACCAGGTTATTACACAGAATGTTCTTTAATTATTAAACAAGCAAGAGATTTAGGTATTGATTTACCAATCTTAGGTGGTGACGGATATGACTCTCCAACAATGCTTGAAACAGCAGGTAAAGATGCACTTAAAAATGTATACTTTACAAACCATTATGCAGTAGATGATGAATCAGAAGTTGTTCAAAACTTCGTAAAAGCTTATAAAGCTGCAAATAACGATGAAAATCCTGGTGCTTTTGAAACATTAGGATATGATGCAGGTAAACTTGCTTGTGATGCAATCGCTAGAGCAGGAAGTGCTGATCCTCAAAAAGTTACTGAAGCTTTAGCTGCAACAAAAGATTTCCAAGCTGTAACAGGTACTCTAAGCATTGATGAAAAACATAACCCTGTAAAAGAAACAGTAGTACTTGAATTTAAAGATGGAAATGCTGTATTTAATACAAAACTTTAATTGAATAAAATATTTGAAATTTATTAACAAATAAAATAAATTTTGGTAAAGTGGTGAGAAAAACTCACCACTTTACTGCAGTTTTAAGGATATGATTAAAACAATATATGAATATAATATGGTTTTAACAATATTTTTAAAATAATAAAGATACTGGGGGTACATAATTTGGAACAATTTATTCAGCAAATTATCAATGGGATTTCCATTGGTAGTATTTATGCCTTGATTGCGCTTGGATATACTATGGTTTACGGAATTATAAACCTTATTAACTTTGCGCATGGAGATATTTTAATGATAGGAGGATATGTAGGATTTTTCTGTTCATATACGCTAGGAATAGGCTTTATACCTGCAACTATTATTGCAGTTATAATTTGTTCTATACTTGGAGTTGTAATTGAAAGAGTTGCATATAGACCACTAAGACATGCACCAAGAATTACGCTTCTTATTACAGCTATTGGTGTAAGTTTCTTGCTTGAATATGCAATGATGTATTTTGTAGGTCCAGATGTTAGAACATATCCTTCAGGATTTTTTGGACTTGGTTACATTAATTTAGGTGGAATTTCAATTCCAAGTGACAAATTAATGGTTACATTTATTACACTAGTATTAATGGTTTTATTACAGTTATTAATTAGTAAGACAAAAATAGGTAAATCAATGAGAGCTGTTTCATCTGATCCAGATGCTGCTCAATTAATGGGTGTAAGTGTAGATAAAGCAATTTCATTCACATTCCTTATTGGTTCTGCTTTAGCAGCTGTTGCTGGTGTAATGTATGGTGCTATGTTTACTGTAAATCCATTATCAGGTATGACACCTGGTTTAAAAGCTTTTATCGCTGCCGTATTTGGTGGTATAGGAAGTATACCGGGAGCTATCGTTGGTGGTGTATCACTTGGACTAATTGAAACTTTGGTTAGTGGTTATCTTTCAAGTGCATATAAAGATGCGGTTGCCTTCGCAATCCTTATAATTATTCTTATTGTTAAACCATCAGGTTTACTTGGAAAGAATAGAAAGGAAAAAGTATAGGAGGTAACGTTTAATATGAAAAAGATTTTAGATATGTTTAAAAAGCAAGATCCAAGTAAGATACTTGGACTAAAAGGGAATATTCCTACTGTAATAGCTTTTGTTGCTGCATATATAATAATAAAGTTATTCATTTTTGTTGGAATGATTTCTCCATTCTATGAAACTATTGTATTAAAACTTTGTATAGATATTATTTTAGCCCTTGGTCTAAACTTAATTACAGGTATTACAGGACAGTTCTCATTAGGGCATGCGGGATTTATGGCAATAGGTGCATATACAAGTGCTCTTATGACTCTTAGAATGTCAGATAGCATTGTTATGGTTATCCTTGCGTTAATTTTAGGTGGAATTTTATCAGGATTTTTAGGATTTTTAATTGGTATTCCAACTCTTCGTTTAAGAGGTGACTACCTTGCAATTGCTACATTAGGCCTTGGTGAAATTATCAGAATTGTTATTCAAAACGTAGACCAAACTATCCTTGGTGGAGCTGCCGGATTGTCTTCAATCCCTTTATATTCTTCACTTGAAGTATGTTTTATATGTATGTTTATTTGTTATTTTGTAATAACAAATGTTTTAAAATCATCATATGGTAGAGCATGCGTATCTGTGAGAGAAGATGAAATAGCTGCTGAATCAATGGGTGTAAATGTAACTAAAGCAAAAATTCTTGCTTTTATTATAGGAACATTCTTTGCAGGTGTTGCGGGAGCATTATATTCAGGTTATGTAGGCGTTATTCAACCAAAGAACTTTGGTTTCATGAAGTCAATTGATATTTTAATGATTGTTGTACTTGGCGGACTAGGAAATATTAATGGAACAATTATTGCAGCATTTGTTTTAAATATTATTTCTTTTGCTCTTCAAGACTTCTCAGAAATCAGAATGATTTTATATGCGATTATGTTAATTGCCATAATGCTTATTAAATCAGGTGAAACTCCTTTCTTTGTTAAATTAAGAGAAATGTTTTCTGTTGAAAAGTTTAAAAATAAAATAAGAAAGAATAAAGACGTAGTGGGGGAATAGTTTATGGCAATATTAAAAATTGAAGACTTAAGTAAAAGTTTTGGCGGCTTAAAAGCTGTTTCTCATGTAAATATAAATGTTGAAAAAGGCGAATTAATAGGTCTAATAGGACCTAATGGGGCAGGAAAAACTACAATATTTAACTTGCTTACAGGTGTGTATACTCCAACATCAGGTAAAATTGAATTAAAAAATGATAAAACTGGAGATACAATTTTAATTAACGGTTTAAAACCTTATATAACAAGTAGCTTTGGTATAAGTAGAACTTTCCAAAATATCAGATTGTTTAATGAACTTAGCGTACTTGATAATTTAAGAATTGCAATGCATAAAAGAGTAAAATATAATATTTTCTCTGCTATTTTTAGAACTAAAGCATACAGAGAATGCGAAACTATTTTTTATGAAAATGCAATGAATATTCTTGAATTTGTTGGTCTTGCAGATAAAAGAGATGAGCTTGCTCAAAATCTTCCTTATGGAGAACAAAGAAAACTTGAAATTGCAAGAGCCGTTGCTACCGGTGCAAGTGTAATATTCCTTGATGAACCTGCAGCGGGAATGAACCCAAGTGAAACAGATGAACTTAGAATTTTAATAGAAAATTTAAGAAAAAAATATGAATTAACCGTTATTTTAATTGAACATGATATGAAATTCGTTATGGAAATATGCGAAAGAATATATGTTTTAGACTTTGGTACAATTATTGCTGAAGGAAAGCCTGAAGAAATAAAAAATAACGAAAAAGTAATAAAAGCATATTTAGGGGAGGAAGTATAGAATGTTTTTTAAAATTGAAAATTTAAATGTACATTATGGTGCTATTCATGCCCTTAAAGATGTTTCTTTGGAAGTTAACGAAGGAGAAATTGTAACTTTAATAGGTTCAAACGGTGCCGGAAAAACATCCACTTTAAGAACAATATCAGGGCTTGTTCCAAAAACAAGCGGAAATATTGAATTTATGGGAGAGAGTCTTGATAATGTAAAGGCCACTGATATAGTAAAAAGAGGTGTTTCTCATGTTCCAGAAGGAAGAAGAATCTTTGCTGATATGACAGTATATGAAAATCTTGAGATGGGTGCTTATTTAAGAAAAGATAAAGATAATATTAAAAAAGATATTTTAGAAATATACAATAAGTTCCCAAGACTAAAAGAAAGAAAAAGTCAGCTTGCAGGAACACTTAGTGGTGGAGAACAACAAATGCTTGCTATTTCAAGAGCATTGATGTCAAGACCTAAGTTTTTACTTCTTGATGAACCTTCAATGGGACTTGCACCTGTTATCGTTCAAGATATTTTTAAATTAATTAAACAAATTAATAAAGAAGGTACCACAATTTTCTTAGTAGAACAAAATGCTAATATGGCACTTTCAATATCAAATAGAGCATATATACTTGAAACAGGTGAAGTTGTTATGAGCGGTGACGCAAAGGAATTACTTCAATCAGATGATGTAAGAAAAGCATATTTAGGTGGTTAAAAAATATATGTAAGATAAACTTCCCATTAAGGTTTTAATGGGAAGTTTTTGCAAATATAAGATATATTTATTTTGTTAAATTATATAAAAATTCTGAAAATTCTTAATAATTTAGTTTAAATACTTGTACTTTTTTGATAAAATTTATATAATTAAAAAATCAATAAAAAAATAATAATAAATAATTAGATAGAAGAGGATGATGCGATATGAAATTAACAGGTTCTGAAATTGTAGCAGAAGTATTATTAGAGCATGGGGTAGATACGGTGTTTGGTTACCCGGGAGGAGCGGCTTTAAATATTTACGATGTATTATATAAATATAGTGATAAAATTAAGCACGTCCTTACGGCACATGAACAAGGTGCAGCACATGCAGCAGATGGATATTACAGAGCAACAGGCAAAACTGGTGTTGTTATTGCAACAAGTGGTCCTGGGGCAACAAATCTTGTAACAGGTATTGCTACAGCATTTATGGATAGTATTCCTATGGTTGCAATTACTGCCAATGTTCCAGATAATTTGATAGGTAGAGATTCTTTCCAAGAAATTTGCATAACTGGAGTTACCTTACCAATAACAAAACATAACTTTTTTGTAAATAGAGTAGAAGATTTGGAAGATGCTTTAAGAGAAGCTTTTAGAATTGCTAATAGCGGAAGAAAAGGTCCTGTATTGGTTGATATTACAAAGGATGTAACAGCAAATTTGGTTGAATATAAAAAACAAGGTCCACTTCCTTTATATGAAAATCCTATTGCAACAGATGAAGAAATTGAAGAAGTTGCAAAAATGATTAATGAATCAGAAAAACCGGTTATATATTTTGGTGGTGGTATAGTTGCATCTGATTCAATAGCAGAATTGAATGAATTACTTGAAAAAGGTGATATACCTGCAACTAATACCTTGATGGCAACAGGAGTACTTGGTTACAATAATAAGAGAAGACTTGGAATGATTGGTATGCATGGAACTGTTGCAGCAAATAAAGCTATATATAACGCAGATTTGGTTTTAGCTCTTGGGACTAGATTTAGTGACAGGGTTGCACTTAATCCAAATAAATTTGCAAGCAATGCAAAAAAAATTCAAGTTGATATTGATAAAAGTGAAATCAATAAAAATGTTTTTGTACATAAGAGTATAATAAGTGATGTAAAAAATTTCTTACAAAGATTAATTCCACTTATTGAAAAGAAAACCAGAAAAGAATGGTTAGATACAACATTAAAATGGAGTAAAACACCTGTAGAAGATACATATTATAAAGGTAATTTACATCCTGGCGATATTGTAATGACAAGTTGTGGAATGGTAGATAAAAAACCTATTTTTGTTACTGATGTAGGTCAACATCAAATGTGGGCTGCACAATATCTAAAAAATGTAAAACCGGTTAAATTTTTAACAAGTGGCGGACTTGGAACTATGGGATATAGTTATGGCGCTGCAATTGGTGCTCAAGTTGGATGTCCTGATAAAAGAGTCATTCAATTTGTAGGAGATGGGTCTTTCCATATGAATTTAAATGAAGCATGTACGGCTGTTAGTCAAAATTTACCTATTATAACAATTATTATGAATAATGGCGTTCTTGGTATGGTTTATCAATGGCAAACAGTATTTTATGATAAAAGATACTCTCAAACTGTATTAAACAGAAAAACAGACTTTGTTAAATTAGCTGAAGCTTTTGGTTTAAAAGGTTATAAAGCAGAAACATTAGAAGAATTTGAAGATGTATTTGAAGAAGCTTTAAAACAAGATGGTCCTGTATGGATTGATTGTAGAATAGAAGAGCTTGAAAGAGTTCTACCTATGATTCCTAATGGTGGAACCATTGATGATATGATAATAAATTAAAATAAGGAGAATGTAAGATGGCTGATAGAAAAGAAGTTGTAAGTATTTTAGTTGACAATCAATCTAATGTTTTAACTAGAATTGTAAGTTTGTATGGAAGAAGAGGTTTTAATATTGATTCGTTAACTGTTTCAGCGACAAATCATCCTGATATTTCAAGAATTACGATTGTTTTTAACGGTAGTGATCAATCTTTATATCAAATTATTACTCAAACACAAAAACTTGAAGTTGTAAGAGACATATTTGTTTTAGATGCAAGCAATTCTCTTTACAGAGAACTTTTACTTGTGAAAATTAAAACAGATAAAACAAAAAGAACATCACTTAAAGAAATTGTTGATATATACAGAGGTAAAATAATCGATTTATCTAAAGAAAGCATGATTATTGAATTAACAGGTGCTCCTGAAAAATTAGATGGATTTATGAAAATGATAGATTGTTATGATGTTGTAGAAGTTTGTAGAACAGGTATAACAGGAATTTCAAGAGATTTAAGAGAGATACATTAATAAATAAACGACAAAGGGAGAAGACAATGAAGTTAAGAAGTGAAAATGTAACAAAAGGCTTGGAAAAGGCGCCTGCTAGAAGTCTTTTCTATGCAATGGGATATACAAAAGAAGAGTTAAGTAGACCTCTTATAGGGGTAGTAAATGCAAAAAGTGAAATTGTTCCAGGACATATTCATTTGGATAAAGTTACGGAAGCAGTAAAAGCAGGAATAAGAATGGCAGGAGGAACCCCTATAGAAGTTCCTTCAATTGGGGTATGTGACGGTATAGCAATGGGACATGCAGGAATGAGATATTCTCTTCCAAGTAGAGAGTTAATTGCAG
Organism: Anaerofustis sp. LCP19S3_F7; assembly: GCF_052119445.1. NCBI lineage: Bacteria > Bacillati > Bacillota > Clostridia > Eubacteriales > Eubacteriaceae > Anaerofustis > Anaerofustis sp. LCP19S3_F7. The sequence continues at coordinate 249,159 of NZ_JBQKFF010000002.1, forward strand.
ACAGTGTTGAAACAATGGCAATTGCTCATTGCTTTGACGGTCTTGTATTGGTTCCTAACTGTGATAAAATCGTTCCTGGAATGATTATGGCAGCTGTAAGATTAAATATACCAACAGTTGTATGTTCAGGTGGTCCTATGATGTCAGGCCTTGTAAAAGGAGAAGAAACATCTTTATCTAAGATGTTTGAAGCAGTAGGAGCAAGAAAAGCAGATTTAATAAATGATGATGAACTTTTAGAATATGAAGAAAATACTTGTCCTGGATGTGGTTCATGTTCTGGTATGTATACAGCAAACAGTATGAACTGTCTTGCTGAAGCTATTGGTATTGCTTTACCTGGAAATGGAACAATTCCTGCTGTTGAAAGTGGAAGAATAAGACTTGCTAAAAAAGCAGGTATGGCAATTATGAATTTAGTTGAAAAAGATATTAAAGCAAGAGATATTATTAATGAAAAATCAATAAGAAATGCCCTTGCTTGTGATATGGCACTTGGTTGTTCTTCAAACAGTGTACTTCATTTATTGGCAATAGCAAATGAAGCTGGTGTTGAATTAAACCTTGAAATATTCAATGAGTTTAGCGCAAAAGTTCCAAACTTATGTCATCTTGCACCAGCCGGCGGAACTCATATGCATGATTTAAACAGAGCTGGTGGATTAATGGCTGTTTTACATGAACTTAACAAAAAAGGTTTAGTTGATACTTCTTTAATTACAGCAAATGGAAAAACCGTTGGTGAAAATATTGAAGGTCATGAAATTAAAGATGTTAACTTAATTAAAACAGTGGCTTGCCCATATAGCGAAACAGGTGGTATCGCAGTTATGTGGGGTAATATAGCTCAAGACGGTTGTGTTGTAAAGAGAAGTGCTGTTGATGAAAGCATGCTTAAACATAGTGGTCCAGCAAGAGTATTTAATAGTGAAGAAGAAGCTATTGATGCAATATATAATGGAAAAATTGTTGACGGGGATGTTGTTGTCATTAGATATGAAGGTCCAAAGGGTGGTCCTGGTATGAGAGAAATGTTAAATCCTACAAGTGCACTTGCAGGAATGGGACTTGATAAAACAGTTGCATTAATAACTGATGGAAGATTCTCAGGTGCATCTAGAGGTGCATCAATAGGTCATGTTTGTCCTGAAGCTTATGCAGGCGGAAATATTGGTTTAATTGAAGAAGGGGATATTATTGAAATTGATATACCTGCATCTAAGATTAATGCTAAAGTAAGTGATGAAGAGTTTGAAAAAAGAAGAAAAGCTTATGTATGTCCTAAAGAACCTGTTAAAAGTGGATGGCTTGCAAGATATCAAAGAAATGTATCTTCAGCAAGTAAAGGTGCTGTAATGAAATAAAAAATTAAATAAAAAAGAGATATATTTGATATATCTCTTTTTTTATTAATTAATATTATATCTTTTTATACCCTTTCACTTACAATTCTAAATCCATTTTCTGTAAGTTCTTTTTCAATTTCTTTTGCTTGTTCGCTGTCTTTTGTTTCCATTGTTATCTTAATAAAACAACTGTTTATAGGCATTTCAGGATCTCCGTTGTCGTATTGAACTCCTACAACGTTTGCTCCACATTTGCTTATTATGTTACTTACGCCAACAAGTTGTCCAGGTTTATCAGTAAGAGCAATTGTAAGAGCACTTTTCCTTCCGCTCATTACAAGACCTCTGTCAATTACTCTGTTTAAAATGTTAACATCGATATTACCACCACTTACGATACAAACAACATTCTTGTTTTTAAGTGGAATTTTATTAAACATCGCTGCGGCAACAGATACGGCTCCTGCACCTTCAGCAACAAGTTTTTGTTTTTCCATTAATGTTAGGATTGCTGCTGCTATTTCATCTTCTGTTACAGTTATAATGTCATCTACATATTCACTTACTAGTTCGTATGTTAAGTCTCCAGGTTCTTTAACTGCAATACCATCTGCAAATGTATTTACTGTTTCTGTTGCTTGTCTTTGATGTTCTTTTACAGATTTATACATACTTGGGGCACCTGCGGCTTGTACACCATATATTTTACATTCAGGTTTTAGGTGTTTTACGGCATAAGCAACACCACTTATAAGTCCGCCACCTCCGATAGGAATTACAACTGCGTCTACATTTGCAAGTTGGTCTAAAATTTCAAGTCCGATTGTTCCTTGACCTGCTATTACATCTTCATCATTAAAAGGATGAATGAAAGTATAGCCTTCTTCTTTTTGTAGTTCTAATGCCTTATTGTAAGCATCATCATAAGTATCACTTACAAGACAAACTTTTGCACCATAGCTTTTTGTTGCTTCTACTTTACTTATTGGTGCACCGTCAGGCATACATATTAAGCATGGTATATTACTTTTTTCGCTGGCTAATGCAACGCCTTGTGCATGGTTTCCCGCAGAGCAAGCAATAATACCTTTTCCCTTTTCTTCATCTTTTAATTGGCTTATTTTATAATAGGCACCTCTAATTTTGAAGCTACCTGTTGTTTGTAAATTTTCTGTTTTTAAATATATATTATTTTTGTCACTAAGAGCGGGTGCAATAATTAAGTCTGTTTTCCTTATTACATCTTTTAGTGTAAATGCTGCATGATAAACTTTATCTAATGTTAACATTTTAACCCTCCTTATAAATAAAAATCTATTAAATTACATTATATATTATTTTCTGAAAATTTCAAATATTTTTAATTAAATATTTAAAAAAGAAAAATTTAGTGATATACTCTTATTATATTTTTTTATAGGAGAAGAAAAATGCAACATACATTAAAAGGCTTAAATGAAAAACTGGATTCATTGGCAGTTTTTAGAAATATTTTAAATACAGATGTTATAAAAAATTTAAGAATATTATTAGATACTATTCTTGAATATGAAGATGATGAATCAATGGTATTCGCGTATAGTGAATTTGTTTCATGTCTTTATAATTATGATTTTGATTTTTCAAAATACATATTTAATTTTATATTAAATGATGAAAATTTTTATATAAAAGCTAAGGCTGCAGGGAAGAATGTTCCTGATTTTATAGAAAACTGTGTTGATGAAGAATTAAATATTCTTGATGATTTAAGTAAGTTAACACCTATTGAAATAAAAGAGTTTATTTCTTATGATGGTTTCCTACCAGCATGGGAAAATACTATGCTTGATTTAAAAGAAAAATATAAGGAAAAAGTGAATTCTTTAACTTTTACGGGTTATGGAATGTATGCAAAATATACAGCTTTTGTTCTTGATGATGATAAAATAGTTCCCGTAAAATATCCTGATTCTCAAAGACTTGAAGATTTATTTGGTTATGAAAGAGAAAGAGATTTGATAATTAAAAATACTAAAGCTCTTCTTGACGGTACAGGTGCAAGCAATATGCTTTTATATGGTGATGCAGGAACAGGAAAAAGTTCAAGTGTAAAAGCAGTTTGCAATCATTTTAAAAATGACGGTTTGAGGCTTCTTGAAATAAAGAAAAATCAATTATATAAAATACCTAATATAGTGGATGAGCTTGCGGCAAATCCATTAAAATTTGTTATATTTATTGATGATTTAAGCTTTACCGGTAATGATGATAATTTTTCAGCTCTTAAAGCTATATTGGAAGGTGGGGTTTCAGCTCTTGGTAATAATGTTGCTATTTATGCAACAAGCAATAGACGTCATTTAGTTAAAGAAACAATGTCAGAAAGACAAGGTGATGAACTTCACAGAAATGATACACTTCAAGAAACAATGAGTCTTTCTGCTAGATTTGGGCTTACAATAACATTCCAAAAACCTGATAAAAAAGCATATTTGAATATAGTTGAAAATCTTGCTAAACAATACGGTGTAGAAATGGATCTTGATGAGTTATTTACAAAGGCAGAGGCTTTTTCAATAAGACATGGTGGAAGGAGTGCAAGAACTGCAAAACAATTTGTGGAGCTTGTAAAAATAGGAATATAAAAAAATACCCATATGGGTATTTTTTTATTTATGAATTATATAGTCAACGGGAATATCATATTTATCTATAGGAATGCTTTCGATTATCTGTTCACTAAAGCAAAGTCCTATTTTTTTTGATTTAAGCTTTTTGTTAGCAAAAAATTTATCGTAAAATCCTCCTCCGTATCCAATTCTGTAATTATTTTTTGAAAATACTACTCCGGGAGTTATTACAATATCCAAAATTTCCAGATCTGTAATTCTTATAAATTCTTCCTTTGGCTCTAGGATTCCATAAAATCCTTTTTCAAGTTCATCAAAGGATTTAAGTTTTGATATATTCATTATTTTATTTTTGCTATCTATTATTGGTATATATATGTTTTTATTATTTTTTAACATATGTTTAATAAATTTATGAGTATCAACTTCATTTCTAAAGCTTACAAAACACATAATATTTTCTGCTTTTTCTATATCTCTATTACTTATTAACTCTTTAAATATTAAATTATTTTTTTCTTCTCTATGTTGTAAATTTCGTAATTTTAATTGAATTTCTTTTCTAATATCTTCTTTTTTCATATTTTATTCCACATAATTTTCTCTTAATAATTCTATTTCTTTTTTATATCCATACATATCGTTTGGGGTTTCCAAAAAGAATGGTAAATGCTTTAATGCGGGATGATTAACAAATTTTATTATTGGTTCTAATTTTAAAAAGCCTTCTCCGATTTTGGCATGTCTGTCTTTATTTGTATTGAAGTCATTTAATGTATCATTTAAGTGAATTGCTTTTAATCTATCAAGTCCAATGATTTTATCAAAATCGGTTAAAACTTTATCTAAATTATTTACAATATCATAACCTGCGCAGTAAACATGACAAGTATCCAAACATACTCCCATTTTATCTTTCAAGTTTACTCTGTCAATGATTTCTCTAAGTTCCTCAAAACTTCTCCCAATTTCGCTGCCTTTTCCTGACATTGTTTCAAGTAAAATAAATGTATCGTCATCTTCCTTTATACATTCATTTAAAATATCGGTAATTCTTGTTATTCCTATTTCAACGTTATCTGTTGTGTAGCTTCCAGGATGAAAGTTATATAATTTTGAAGGGATTTGATTCATTATATCTAAATCCATTCTAAATATTTCTTTTGCAGCTTCTCTTACATCTTCTTTTGCTGATGCCATATTTAGAGTGTATGGAGCATGGGCAAGTATTGGGGCAAAATTATTATCTTGTATTATTTTTGTTAAAGCTTCAACATCTTTTTCGTTTAAATCCTTTGATTTTCCTCCTCTTGGGTTTCTTGTAAAAAACTGAAATGTATTTGCGTTTATTTTTAAAGCTTCTTCTCCTGCTTTTTTATATCCTTTTGCTATTGATATGTGTGGTCCTATATTTAACATTTTTTTCTCCTAAAATTTTATTATATTTAAGTATAAGAAATTTATAATAAAAATCAAACAATTATTATAAAATTAATAGGGATTTAT